>JAUWTC010000161.1 GCA_030609785.1 Holophagae bacterium | reverse complement strand
GGGAGACGGCGACCGGTCGTCCCCCAACGCTCAAGACGCCCTCCAATGCCTCAGTCAGCTCTCTCTCCTCATGGGTCAAACGGGCGTCGGGAAGTGGGCGCGGCCCCAACAAGCTCTGAATGAACTCCAGCACGGCTCGGACCGATCGTCTGAAAATTGGCGCCGGGCTGAAGCGCCTGATCACGGCGCCGGGTAAGGTCTTGCCGATAAGTCCGGCGACCCTCTCCCGTTCTCGGAAACCGAGGCAAAGGTAGGGAGTCTCAACGTTCTTATGTTTCGCATGGCAGTCGACGACACCCGGCAGCGGCCCCGGCCACTGTTCCAGGGCCTCCAGAGACACCCAACGATTCTCCGTGACATCGACGATTTCCAACAGAGGCGATTGCCGGATGGCCTCGAGGGCCAGACCCCTTTCCGCAGCTTTCAACACCAGGGAGATAATGCGTTGTCGATGATCGACTCTCAACTCGGGAAGGCGCGGGACAACCCTCAGGGTCAACTCGACGACTCGGGAGATCAATGCCCCCAGATGCGGTGTGACAGCCTGCCTGAGCTGTGCTGCCGAGGCCCTACCCTGCACTAGACCTTGCAATTCGACGGCCGCTTCAAACGGCGGCCAGTTGGGAACACCAACACGAGTGGCCACAACCCCGTGACGCAACAACCACAGCCTCGGCGCGCCCAGGTCGACCCCAAGTGCGATCACAGCCGGCAAGGGCGAGGCGATCCGAGTCCGAAAGGACCCCGAATCCAATTCGCGGCGCACATCCCTGCCGTTGACTACGACGGCGACAGCAGAAAAGCGGCAGGCAATTCCAAGCCATCTGTGCGCTCGTTTGAAATTCAGGCGCGGCCGAGTCAACTCGATGAAAATTCCGTCTTCCTGACGACCGTCATCGTGCGATAGCCGAAGTTCTTCGAGGCCCCTGGCTCTCAAGGTGGTCACACGCCCCCGGTTCCACGTGCGGATCACCAGCCGCTGCGCGCTCAATCCAACCGCCCATCCGAGGGCCGAGGCATCAAGATCCTCCAGAGCCGCCAGGGCCTGAAGCCTGGCGACACCGTCTCCCTGACGCGAGGCCCGGCTCAGGGCTTCGATAGCCGACTCCGGCAGGACCGCCCCATGAGCCTCGACCACGACCCGCCCCCTCCGGCATTGAACGTCGACACTGGTGGCGCCAAAGGCAAGAACCAAGCGGACCAATTCGGCCGGAACCTGGTACGGGCCCCCAATTTGATCATGAGCCACTGCTTCGAATGCAGCGTCCGGATCGACCGAGAGCAATGATTGAGTGGGCTGAGTCATACCGGTTGCTGCTCCATTGCCATCAGAGCGCTCTTGGCCAATTCCACCAAGACCGGTTGGGCCGGAGGCCAAGACAACGGCAGGAAGCCGACGACGATATCAGCGGCGCGAAAGATTGCCTCGGCCGGCTTCTCTTCCATATGAGCGCAACACCACCGCCAATCACGTCTGTCCTCGTCGACAACCACCCACCCCCTCGGTCCCCCTTCCACGACAAAACCCAAGCCACCGCCACCCGGCACGTCGTCTGCAATTCGAAGTTCCAGATTCAGTCCGTTCCGGCGGAGGGCTTCTTGAACCTCCAACCCAAACGGATCAGTTCGGGACCGCCGCCACAGAACCTCCCATCGATCGAGGTCGAAGGCGCCGAACGCCGCAGCCGCAACGCGCCCGGCGCGAGTCGACCCGTCAAGCACTACCTCTTTGACCCGCGCCACCCATTCGCCCGGAGACTCGGCAACAAACAGTCCCAAACGCGAGGCGGCATCTTCAATTCCAGCCAACGACTGGCGATCCGCACCATGAGCCGGAACCAGGTTTCGCCTCCTGGCCTCAGCAAATCCAGGCCATGCCTCCCGGTCCCTCACCAGCGACTCGACCAGAGGACCAGGATCGAGGTCGTCGGGCGGATTGAAATCCCGTCGGGTTCTCAACCTCCACACAGCAATCGCGCCAACCAAAAGCAGGACGCTCCCACCCAGCAGAACGAACCACCCGAGTGACCAGATCGAATTCCCTTCGGGACGATCTTCAAAGCTGAGTTCAACTGGTTGTTCAGGTCGTGGCACGGCCGCCCCGTCCTGTATCGGGACCGTCGCATCGGCCGGGACCCACCGACCCGTTCCCAGATCGACTTCAACCCACGCATGAAGACCCGGAGTCGGGGCTCCCCCGACACCGATCCACCCAACGGCCAATCTGGATCTCAGCCCTGCCTCGGAAAGAACGGCCGCCAGGACAGTATTGACGACGTCACAATCACCTCCGCCGGCCCTGAAGACCGGTTCGAAAAATCCCGTCGCCAACGATTCACCCGGGTTCGAGTTTTCAAATGGTCCGGATGACCTCAGCGAGGCCCTGACCAGGTTGATCGCCTCTTCAACCCGCTGCGGAGGGGGAAGTTCCTTCAATCCAACGGCCATCCGGGCGACGGAAGGCGGCAGAACAGGCCACCGCCCGCCAACCTGTCCCTGGAATGCGTACTCGACAGTCCGATAGGCAACCCGCCCTGATGTCTCGCCATCGAGTCGAAGTACCGGTTCATCATCAGGCGTCAACCACAGTTCGGCAGCGTATCCGTTGAGAACAACTGACTCCCCGTCGACCATGTGCCCTGTCGGAACCGGAAGCCGAAGGAGAGGCCCGGATGCCAGAAACCTGAGCTCAATTTCCAGGCTCGAATCCGAGGCGCCGCCCCACCGTTCGGCCAATCGCAAAGGCAGCTCGCTCTTGAGCGGCTTTCCCCCTTCGTCGATACCGGCCACGCGGAAGGCTGCCAGGAACGGCCGTTGATCCGAGGGACGGTACACGAGATCGGGAACGCCTCCGACCCCATCGATGCTTTCGGTCACCGGACCACCATAGGAAGATGACAGGTCAACGTAGGGCTCGGGCGTCAATTCTCGGGTTGCGGAAGTTCCTGGGATCGCCGGTCGAGGCCGTCTCTCAATCAAAACCGATGCCCCCCACAGGCCGAGGGCCGCCCCAGTCAACATCAGAACGCTCAAACCAATCGCGGCGCGCCGCCCAAACACGGCATCCTGGACTTTCCGCCATACAGATCGAGGCGCCAGCCGTTCCAATTCCATTTCGCACAGACGGCGGGTCTCCGACCGGATGACCCGAGCTACGGCTACCAGAGCGCGGTCCTGGGCCACGTCGCCACGGTCCATCAAAACGGCCAAACGATCGCTGTCGACAACCACCCTGGGCGAAAGACCGGAGGTCGGAAGACGCTGCGATCGTCTATGCCGGCGGCCGGGCCGCAGCAGCAAGTCGTCCACAGATGAAGCAGATCGAACCCTCAGGCCATGGGCGAGCAGCATCACCTCGGGCACCGAGCCCAGAGAAATCGCCCCTCGAAGCCCGGATCGCCGAAAAAAAAGACCCGGCTCTTCCGGGACGATCCTCTCTGTCGCCTGGCGCCCATTGACCGTGACCTCCAGCAGCGTCTCAGGGTCGTCCTTTTGCCGAAGGTGTCGCGCATCCCGCCGGACCAGATCCCAAGCCGACGCCCCAAGATCGCCTTCGCAAGCCGGACGCACCATCCGGACGGCGGTGCCCACCGGCATCCGGCACTGTCGATGCCCCCGGACCTCCAGACCGGAATCGAAGACGATCTCCCAGCCTTCTTCGGCCTCCGCCGAGCGGGACCGGATCGTGATTTCGGTTGGCTCGAACCTCAGAATTGACCAGAAACCGACGCCGAATCGCCCGGCGGCGTCGGTGTTCCCCCTCTTGCTCGAGGCATACAGGGTCAAAAGAAAGCGTTGGGCGTGGTCCAGGGCCATTCCCCGCCCGTCATCCATCACCCTGATTACCTCAACACCATCCTTGACCTTGGTCTCGATGACGACCCTGCGCGCTCCGGCGTCTCTGGCGTTTTGAAGCAGCTCCCTGAGGAAGACCATGTTCTCGCCACCGTACCGGGAGGCTTCTCGTTCTGCGAGACTGAGAAAATCAACGGCTGAGGTTGTCACGTCATAACAATGCCATGTCCGGCCGTTAACCGCGAGGCCAGGTTTCAGGGATTAGGGATTAGGGATTAGGGATTAGGGATTAGGGATTTGGGGAAGGCTCGCAGAGTAGGTCTGAGAAGGTCATCGCGACTACGCCTGGTTCCGGCTCTATCGAGACTAAGGCGGTATTTCTGAGTCTTCTCTTGTTAGATTTAGTAGGCATTTTTGGTAACCAGTATCTGAGTGAACTTTCCTCAGAAATCTGTTTTTAGGGGTTGACACCAGATCTCTCAAGCACTATATTCCCCGCTGTCACTCGGACTGACCGAGTGCCAATAATTTGAGTCAAACCGAAAGGAGAAAGATAGATGCAAATTACACCTCTGTACGATCGGGTCCTCCTCAAGCGCGCCGAAGCGGCTGAGGAAGTACGTGGAGGGATCATCATTCCCGACACCGCCAAGGAAAAACCCCAAGAGGCCGAGATCGTTGCGGTCGGCGACGGCAAGTTCGACGAGGACGGCAAGCGCCTCCCCATGACCGTCAAGGTCGGCGACATTGTGCTGATCGGCAAGTACTCGGGAACCGAGATCAAGATCGACGACATTGAACACACCATCGTGCGCGAGGACGAGATCCTCGCCATCGTGAAGAAGTAGCGGAGGCTGACATGGCTGGAAAGAGAATCGTTTATTCCGAGGACGCCCGCGCGAAGATGCTGGCCGGCGTCAACAAACTGGCCGACGCCGTCAAGGTGACCCTCGGCCCCAAGGGCCGCAACGTGATCCTCGAGAAGAAATTCGGCTCGGCGACCATCACCAAGGACGGCGTGACGGTCGCCAAAGAGATCGAGCTCCCCGATCCTCTGGAGAACATGGGTGCGCAGATGGTCCGCGAGGTTGCTTCGAAGACCTCCGACGTTGCCGGCGACGGCACGACGACCGCGACCGTTATCGCTCAGGCAATCGTTCGCGAGGGCATCAAAAACGTCACCGCCGGCGCCAACCCGATGGAGCTGAAGCGCGGCATCGACATGGCGTGCCGCAAGGCGGTCGAGTTCGTCGATAGCTTTTCCAAGCCCATCCAGGGTGACGCCATCGGCGCCGTCGGCGCCATCTCCGCCAACTCCGACCAGGAGATCGGCAACATCATCCGCGACGCCATGGAAAAGGTCGGCAAGGACGGCGTGATCACCGTCGAGGAGGCCAAGGGCCTGGACACCACCCTCGAAGTCGTCGAGGGAATGCAGTTCGACCGCGGCTACCTCTCGCCCTACTTCGTCACCGACGCCGAGCGCATGGAAGTCGTGCTCGAGAACGCGATGATCCTGATCTTCGAGAAGAAGATCTCCAACATGAAGGACCTGCTCCCGGTGCTCGAGAAGATCGCCCAGCAGAGCCAGCCCCTCCTGATCATCGCCGAAGACATCGAAGGTGAAGCCCTGGCGACCCTGGTGGTCAACAAGCTCCGCGGCACCCTCAACGTCTGCTCCGTCAAGGCGCCGGGCTTCGGCGACCGCCGCAAGGCCATGCTCGAAGACATCGCCATCCTTACGGGCGGCAAGATGATCTCCGAGGATCTCGGCATCAAGCTCGAGAACGTCACCTGGGACGACCTGGGCAGCGCCAAGAAGATCGTCGTCAACAAAGACGACACGACAATCGTCATTGACGATGAGGACGAGTCCAAGCAGGAAGCCGTGCTCGGTCGCGTGCAGCAGATCAAGCGCCAGATCGAGGACACAACCTCGGACTACGACCGCGAGAAGCTCCAGGAGCGTCTGGCCAAACTGGTCGGCGGTGTGGCGCAGATCCATGTCGGCGCCGCCACCGAGACCGAGATGAAAGAGAAGAAGGCCCGCGTCGAGGACGCGCTGCACGCCACCAAGGCGGCAGTCGAAGAGGGCATCGTCGCCGGCGGCGGCGTAGCCCTGCTTCGTGCGATGCCCCAGGTCGAAAAGCTCGCCGAGGAGACCTCCGGCGACGTGCAGACCGGCGTCAAGATCCTGCTGAGGGCCCTCGAAGAGCCCACCCGGCAGATCATCCTCAACACCGGCGTCGAGGAGGCCGCCGTGATCGTTCGCGAAATCTGCCAGGCCGAAGGCCCGACCGGCTATGACGCGGCCGAAGGCAAGATCGTCGACATGATCAAGGCCGGCATCATCGATCCGACCAAGGTGACCAAGAATGCTCTGCTCAACGCCTCGTCGATCGCCGGCCTCCTGCTGACGACCGAAGCGATGGTCGTCGAGATCCCCGAAGAAAAGAAAGACATGGGGATGCCCGGTGGCGACATGGGCGGCATGGG
>JAUWTC010000371.1 GCA_030609785.1 Holophagae bacterium | reverse complement strand
GCCCGGTCCGGCGCATCGAAGCTGACCTCGTCCAGAAGTCGTTCCAGCACGGTGTAGAGCCTTCGGGCCCCGATGTTCTCCGCCGAGTTGTTGATCTCCGCCGCCATCTGCGCCAGGGCCGTCACGGCGTCGTCGGTGAAGACCAGTTCCAGATCCTCGGTGGCCAGAAGTTCGGTGTATTGCCGGATCAGCGAATTCTCGGGCTCGACCAGGATGCGTCGGAAATCATCGGCCGTCAGCGCGTCCAGTTCCACCCTAATGGGGAACCGACCCTGCAACTCCGGAATCAGATCGGCGGGACGGGCAACGTTAAACGCGCCCGCGGCGATGAACAGAACGTGGTCGGTCTTGACCGGGCCGTACCGGGTGTTGACCGTTGTTCCCTCGACGATCGGCAGAAGATCCCGCTGCACTCCCTCACGGGAAACATCCGGGCCGCCCCCACCGGCGCGGTCCGACGAGGCGATCTTGTCGATCTCGTCGAGAAAGACGATGCCGGCGTTCTCCACTCGCCGCAGGGCCTCGGTCTCCACCTGCGACGAATCGATCAACTTGTCTTCCTCCTCGCCCAGAAGGACACGCCGTGCCTCCTCGACCGTCATGCGCTTGTTGGCCTTTTGGCCGCCGAAGATGTTGCCGAACATGTCCTTGAAGTTGACGCCCATGCTCTCCATGCCCTGGGGGGTGAACATCTCGACCGTCGGCATTTTCTGTTCGGTGATTTCCAGCTCGATCTCCTGTTCTTCCAGGAGGCCTTCCCGCAATTGTCTCTTGACCGACCGCCGCACCTCTTCCAGCGAGGCGCCGACCGGAAGATTGGCCGACACCACAAGGAGGTCGAGCAGCCGGTCCTCCGCCGCACGCTCCGCCCGGACCTTGACCTCGCGGGTCCGGTTTTCACGGACCATCTGGATGCCGGCCTCGACCAAGTCGCGGACGATGCTCTCGACGTCCCGCCCGACGTACCCCACCTCGGTGAACTTTGAGGCCTCGATCTTGAGGAAAGGAGACTCGGTGAGACGGGCCAGGCGGCGGGCAATTTCGGTCTTCCCGACTCCGGTCGGACCCATCATGATGATGTTCTTCGGCGCGACCTCGTCACGCAGATCGGGATCCAGCTGCTGTCGACGCCACCGGTTGCGGAGGGCGACCGCCACCGCCCTCTTGGCCAGGTCTTGGCCGACGATGTAGCGATCCAGCTCGACCACAATCTCCTTGGGCGTCAAGTTGTCCATGTTCACGAGCCCAACTCCTCGATCGTAATGTGTTGATTGGTGTAGATGTCAATGCTCCCGGCGATCTTCAGGCTCTCTTCCACCAGGGTTCTGGCATCGAGATCGGTGTGAGCCATCAAGGCCCGGGCCGCCGCCAGGGCATAGGGTCCCCCGGATCCAACGGCAACGATCTCGTCATCGGGGGAGAGCACCTCACCGGTGCCCGACACCAGAAGCGTAGTCGTCGCATCCGCGGTGATCAGCATCGCTTCCAGATGGCGTAATGCCCGGTCGGTGCGCCATTCACGCGCCAACTCCACCGCCGACCGCTCGAGATTGTGGCTGAAGGCCTCCAGCTTGGCCTCGAAGCGTGTGAAAAGCGCCAGTGCGTCGGCGACCGACCCGGCAAACCCGACCAGAACCCGTCCGCCGGCCAGGGGACGAACCTTGGCTGCCGTATGTTTCATGACCGTGGTGCCCAGGGTGACCTGGCCGTCGGATCCGATCGCCACCTTGGAATCGCGGCGAACCGCCAACACCGTTGTGTGGTGCCATTCGTGCATTCGAACCTCCAAACGACGATTGTAGCGCGGCGGAGTCAGAGGCAGTGAACCGTGTCAGGTTCAGAAGACAGCGACGGCGACAGATGGCAGCACCCGCGACGGTGGCGCTGAACTTGCCGCTGACCCAGTCCCTGACCCTGGCGAGTTCTAGGGTCTTTTCTCTTCGATCCGCAATATGGCTACCAGCCGGCTTTCTTCTCCACCGGACTCGCCCTTCGCCGTTACAGAGTGAAGAAAAATCCAGCGATCAAGAGGTACACGTATCCGGGTTTCCACCTCTTGCGTCTCGAAGATGGGCTTGCCGATTTCGAGACGGACCTCTGGAATCGGATCCCTGCCGACCATGAAGGTCGCCTTTACGCCGTACTCGAGCTCAACCTCGACGACCGAATCGTCCCCGTCTTTCACTGACCGAACGATCAGCCTCATCATCATCCCGGCTTCCATTCCCGGCTCGACGGTTCGAAGGCTGAAATCACCATTCGGTTGTCGATCCATATACTGGACATTGGAGACCATCCCACTTCGCAGCTTCGCCTCCTGGCCCTCGACCACCACCATTCTGGGAGCACTGATCAACCGAAACCCATCCTCGGGCCGGAAGTCCGGTGAGCCGTTGGCTAAGAGCCTGCCGGCAGGTCCAACGCTGAGGAACAATTTGCCAATGCGGAGCCCTTTTTCATCGATAATCGACGAAAAGAGGGGAGTCTCCCCTCGCCACTGGATATTCGAGCCCCTCAAGGTGACGACTCCATCGTCCGTACCCTCGACCTCGATCAAATACTGGGAAATGACATAGGTCTTTCCCTCCTCCTCGGCGAAAATTGCCCCGGCCGCTGCAGCCCAGCCCAACACCACCAATACGCCAACAACCCATCGGTTTTTCATAGCTCTGCCTCCCCTGCGGCCGTCTGGAACTCGATCTCGACGTCGGACATTTGTTTTTCGAAAAAGGAGGCATCTTTCGATCTTTCGATGACGAAGAACTCCGGAGGAAGGTCTTCCGGTGAAACCTCGATGACGACCGCAGGTACTCTCTGGGTTCGAGGCACCTCGGGCATCAACCGATGCATCACGAAGCCGAGTACCAGACAGGCGGAACACGCGGCGGCAAGTACCCAGCCCGACACTCCCCGCCGAGTCATGGATCGTTGAATCCGGGCCGCAGCGATCACACCGGCGACTCGCTCGTCCAGACGTTCCGGAGGCTCGACCAAGGCGATGCTCTCCCACGGAAACTCCGTCTCTTTCTTTCTCATGACGGCTCCTCCACCATCAGTGCACGCAAGCTTTCGATACCCCGACGGTAGCGCGAGGCCACCGTCGGAAGCGGGCGCTTGCAAATCATGCCAATTTCCCGAAAGGTCATGCCGATCACCTCTTTGAGCACGATGACCTCGCGGACATCATCCGGCAGCTGACTGAGGCACTGCTCCAGCCATCGCCAGGTGTCCCTCGACGCCGTCGACCCCGACTCAACCTCGACCGGCGGGCCCACATGCTTGGCGCACGCACGTCTCCAGTCAATCGCTGCGTTCCGAACGGCCCGCATCATGTAGGGCAGGAGTGTCCGGGGCAGGTGCCGCCTGGCCAAGACACCGACAATCGCAGTCTGCACCGCATCTTCGGCGGCTTCTGGGTCCCGGGTAATCGCGAGAGCGAAGGAGTACAGCTCCTTTCGGTGCTGCTTGTAGAACCGTTCAACAACCGCAGGAAGATCATCGTGCATCATTCACAGTAGAACACGGTTGAGAGGGCCGAATTTATGCAAAGCCTTCGGTTTAACGCATCCAGTACTGCCGCAGGAGATCGAAGAGTACTGCTCGGCGTTGGTCCTCGGTGATCTCGGCGTTCTCTTCAACCTGGACTCGAAAACCCTGAATGATCTCGTCATCAATCAGCTCGAGCAGCT
>JAUWTC010000039.1 GCA_030609785.1 Holophagae bacterium | reverse complement strand
CGGTCGTCGCCAGCCGTGTCAGTTCCTCCCGCATCTGTTTTCGCTCGGCGATATCTCGTACAACGCTCTGGACCGCAGGTTCACCCTCATAAAGGATCGGGCCGGACACGACCTCGCACGGGCGCTCTCTGCCGTCGACGGTGCGGACCGTCAACTCAATCGGTGGCAGGCTCTCGGCCCCATGTTCAAGCATGGCCAGACGTTCGGCGATCGGTTGCCTGTACCTCGGGAGGATGAAATCGAAGAAGGACTGGCCTATCAGCTGTTCAGGACTTTTCGCCCCCATCAACCGACTGCCGACAGGATTCAGGTACAGGATTATTCCACTGCGGTGTACGACAATCGCATCCGGAGACAGTTCGACCAGGCTGCGAAAACGGGCCTCGCTCTCCGCCTGGGCCGTTTCGGCGGCGGTTCGGGCGGCCACCTCGTGTCTGAGATCGTCGGCAATTCTGCGCTCGGATTCTACGACGACGAATTCTCGCCGGAGGGTCACATTACGTTCTCTCGAAATAAGGGCCCCCAAAATGTTGGCCAGGGTCAGGTACAGGATGACCTGGATGAACTCGTCCGGCCTGATGTCGAGAAATACCGATGTCGAAGCGATGAAACCCACGGTAAAAGTCAGGCTGACGCCCATGGCCCAGATCAGCCGGAGGGGGAGAAAAAGGTAGTAGACGAGGATCAGGACCAGGGCAGTCAGGGCGTGGAGGAGCAGTTCGCCTTTGATGGCCCAGACGATGCCGCAGGTCATGGCGGATATCATCAGGATGGGAATGACAATCAAGCGATCCAGGCCGCCTTCAGGGCGACCGGCGCTACCGGCTGCCATGATCGCCGCGAAAATCGAGGCGGCAACCAGGGCCCGGGCAGCGATGATGCTTCCAATCAACATGGGGTCATTTCCGACGACCAGTGCGTCGACGACGATGCCCAGTACGATAAAGACGGCAGCCGTAACGCCGACAAAGCGGAGATGCCGAATCCTGGTGGACAGGGTCGAGCATAGGAAGGACCGCTCCAGGTCCCGGTCGAGAAACTCACCGGAGAAATCGCTGGTTCGGGTCGAGAAACCAGCCTTGAAGGATCTGGAATCCCCGCCAATCAGTGGGGAGGAATCCATTGCCGGGTCGTGATCCGCTGTCGTCATGTCAGTGCAACTCGCTCTTTTTGAGGGTATCACTGCAGGATCAAGTTGGGCAGAGGCGGCCCGCGTTACCGTAGCTGTAGCTTGGTGCGTGCCTCTGCCCAACTTCATCCTATTTGATGCGCTGCGCGCATCCAGGGTATGGGCTGTCAAGGTTTATGTTTCCACCTCATAATGTCCCCTATGGGTTTCCGTCGCCACCTTGTCATCGCCGTCGTATGTGCCCTGGCGGCAGGCCTGCCTATCCTCAACAAGGCAATCACTATCGACGATACGGTTGTGCTGGCGGTTGCCCGCCAGATCACGGAAGATCCTCTGCGGCCCTTTGCCTGTGAGATCAACTGGCACAACGACCCCCAGCCGATGTTCGAAGCGACGACCAACCCGCCGTTGTTGAGCTATGTTCTCGCACCATTGGTCGCGATGTGGGGTCTCAACGAGGTGGCACTTCACATTCCGATGGTGATTTTTCTTCTGATCGGCGCTTTGGCGATGGTCGCCCTGTCCCTTCGTTTCACCCCCGGCAGTCTGTGGCCCCTGCTGTTCGTTCTGTCGACGCCGGCGGTCGTCGTTTCCTCGAACCTGATGCGGGACGTCCCGGCCATGGTGTTATCGGCGGCATCGGTTGCGGCCTTTGTCTGGGGATCCGACCGAAGGGACAGGAGACTTCTGGCCCTTGGTGCAGTGCTTGCCGGGTCGGCGATGCTGACGAAATACTCCTCGCTGGTGCTCTTTGCCGTGCTCGGCGCCTATCCCCTTTTGCGCCGGAGACCACGAGACCTGGTGTGGCTTTTGATTCCGGTGGCGATGGTCGGCTTGTGGAGCCTCGAGAACATCATGGTGCACGGTCGTACGCATTTGGGTTTCCTGGGACGGGACCGATTCGACGAAAAGGGCTTCAGCCGGGCGGCCAAGTTCCTCAGTATGACGACGATCGTCGGCAGTCTCATATGGCTGTGGCCGGTGGCGTTTGTTCATGACGTCATCAGGCGGGGGCGTTTGAGGGTCGTCGCGTGGGTCCTGGCGCCGGTAGCGGCAGCAGGGGCTTTTCTGGTGATCAGACCTTCGGAGCCGCAGGCCACCGTGTCCTTCTTCTTGTGGGCCACGGCGGGAATTTGTCTTTTGATGTGGGTCCTTTGGGAGATCGGTTCGGCCCTGGGGAACCGGACCCCGTCGACCGAAGGAGAAAAGAGGCAGACCACGGATGCTGTGTTTCTCCTGTGGTGGCTGGGATGCTGCCTCGGCGTGGCCGTCTTCGGCGTTTTCTTCCAGGCGGTGCGTCACCTGCTGCCTGCCTTGCCCGCACTGGTTTTGCTGGTGGTCGCCTTCGTGCACCGAAACGGCCTGGAAAAACGGCTCAGACCGGTTCTGGCTGCCGGAGTGGTGCTTCAGGTCGGGCTGTCGGCGGCAATCGGTATGGCCGACGCACAGTTTGCCGATGCCTCAAGGACTTTCATGAAGGACGAGTTGCCCAGATTGCGGGAGACCGGCTCGGAAATCTGGTTCTGCGGCAACTGGGGCTTCAGGGCCTACGCCGAAGCTGCGGGGCTCAAGGACGCGTTGTTTCGGCCCCCGGTTCCTCCCGAGGGCAGCCTGCTGATCTGGCCGGTGACGACCCACAAAAGCCGTTTCAACCCGGAACTCAAACGACGGTTGGTTCTCTCTGAAGAACATGTCTATTCAGGGACTGTGCCAATCCGAACCATGAGCCGTACGGCGGGATTTTATTCGACCGTCCGGTGGAAAACGCCGTTTCGGGTGACGACTGATCCCAAGGAGATCATCCGGGTTTATGAGGTTGGACCGATTGGAAAGCTGACTGTCACCCGGGTGCCGACATCTTCCCGTGAATCCAGCTTGAGGTCGCCACCCATTAACTGAACCATGTGTTTGACGATTGCCAGTCCGAGGCCGAGCCCTCCGGCGCCGGGGGTCCGTGCGCGATCGACCCTGTAGAAACGCTGCAATACCGCGCCGAGTTCCGAGGCGGGAATGCCCAGCCCGGAGTCTTCCACCTCGATCTGGGCCGTGTTTTCGAGGCGTGTTGCGGTGATCTTGACCCATCCACCGGGGCGGTTGTACTTGATCGCGTTATCCACCAGGTTCGAAATGACCCGAGAAAGCGCCCGCTTGTCGAAGTCGAATGAAAAATCTTCAGAAAGGTCGGTGCGAAGATCAACCTCGGCCCGAGAGGCGATCGCAGCGAAGTCAGAGGCCACCTGTCGGACGATGGGACCGATTGACTGGTGGGTTGTTTCAATCTTGAGAGTACCGGCTTCGATCGAAGCCAATTCATAGAGTTCGTCGATCAATCGGGTGATCCGCTCGACCTGGCGGACCATCATGCGCGCGATGTCGGGAGGAACCTCGTCTTCCAGGGCCTCGACCGTGGTTCGCATAACCGCTAACGGTGACCGCAGTTCGTGGGAGAGATCCTGGACGAACCGTCTCCGCAACTCGGCGGCCCTGCGAAGCGGACCGACTTCGGTTACCAGAACCACGGCTCCGCCCTGGCTCAAGGGGAAGGGCCGGAGTTCCCAGACCCCTCGCGGATTTTCGACCAGGACTCGTTGCCCGGCCCGGCCGCCGACGGCGCTGCGAATGCCGTTGACGATGTCGGGGTTCCGTTCGAGGTCGAGGAGAGACGCTCCGAGAGTCAGGGACTCGGCGCCGAGGAAATGCTGGGCCCGGGGATTGCAGAGGCGGAGGTGGAGATCAGGGTCGACAACCAGAAGGCCCTCTCCGAGACCGGTAGAAATGTCGCCGATCAACTGGGCCATCTCCGTCCGCTCGGTTCGGCACCGCTCGGCCTGGTCCTGAAGTTTCCCCACTCGGTTCGCCACCTGGTGGATCGAGGTCAGGCCGAGGCTTGCGACAAGTGTGTTGATCGGTTGTTGCGACCGCCTCCATACGATCTCTCCCGTGAGGCCGACCGCAACCAACCAGAAAACGGCGATCCAGGTCCGGTTCGATGGTGTGGATGACGTCGCCGCAAATCCGATCACCAGAATCGGCAGGCCGGCGAGGGCCGTGACCAGGAAATGGCGTCCTCGGGTCATGGGCATCCCCGAAAGCGGTAACCGGCGCCAATGAGGGTTTCAATAACGTCAGAGTCGATCTTCTTCCGCAAGGTCCGAACATGGACGTCTATGGTCCGGGTCTCGACGTCGGACGACAGCCCCCAGACCCTCTCCAGGATTCGTTCCCGGGAAAGGACCTGGGGTCGATTTGTGATCAAGAACCAGAATAATTCGAGTTCTCGAGTCGTCAGGTGGATTTCCTCTCCGTCCAGCGTGACGTGCCGAGACCTGTAATCGACCGTCAGGCGTCCCTCCGAAAAGAGGTCTTCCGGGACGCCGCCATCCAGTTGGCGGCGTCTCAGCAGTGCCTGAATCCGGCTCTTGAGTTCGCGGACGGAAAAGGGCTTGACGATGTAGTCGTCGGCGCCGAGATCGAGGCCGAGTACCCGATCCTGCTCCTGGGCCCTGGCGGTCAGCATGATGATGGGAAGGTCTCGCGTTGCGGCGTTGCCGCGAATCTCCCGGCAGATCGACAGGCCGTCCATGTCTGGAAGATTGAGATCGAGCAGGAGAAGATCAGGGGGGTGTTCAACCACTTTGCTCAGACCTTCCAACCCCGACAGAGCGTGATCCATCGAATAGTGTTCCCGCCCCAGGGCCAACCGCAGGGACTGGACCAGGTCGGCGTCGTCCTCGATCAGCAGCAGTCGTTCCTGGGTCACGAGTCAGTCCTCCAATGGTTGGTGGCGAATAGGGGTGCCTTCCTCAAGATAGACGACCTCCTCGGCGATGTTGGTCGCCTGGTCACCGATGCGTTCGGCGTATCGGGCGACGAAGATCAGGGCGATCGCCCTGGAAATCGTCTGTGGGTCGTCGATCATGAAGGTGATCAGCTCGCGGAGGAGTTGCACGTACAGGGCATCAACCTCGTCATCTCTGCGGATGATCTCCCGAGCCTTTGCCGAGTCGCGTTGGACATAGGCGGAGATCGCGTCCGAAACCATCGCGCGGGAAAGATTGAGCATGCGAGGCAGGTCGATCAGGGGTTTGACGATCGGTTTGTCGTTGAGATAGAGCACACGCTCGGCGATGTTGGTGGCATGATCGGCGATCCGTTCCAACTCGGGCCCGAGCTTGATGGCGACGATGACGAATCGGAGGTCTGAAGCCGCCGGCTGGTGCCTGACGATAAACTCGGCTGCCAGTCGATCGATCTCGACCTCCAGCTGGTCGATGGTGTCGTCACCGTCAATGATCTGCTGCGCCAGCGCGGAATCCCGCTCAACCAGGGCCTTGCCGGCATCGGAAAGTGCCCGCTCGACCAGGCCGGCCATCGTCAGAATCGTTTCCTTGATCTGTTCCAGTTCCTCTTCAAACAGTCGTTGCATCATTCAGTCCTTTGCGGTCTGACAGCTGAGAGCTGAGAGCTTCTCCATCATCCGAACCTCCCGGTGATGTATTCCTCGGTCATGGAGTTGGCAGGGTTGGTAAACATCGTTGTCGTGTCGCCGAACTCGATCACCTCGCCCAACATGAAGAAGGCCGTCACATCTGCAACCCGGGCCGCCTGTTGCAAATTGTGCGTCACGATGACAATGGTATAGCGCTCTTTGAGATGCGCCAGTGTTTCTTCGATCTTCGCGGTCGAAATTGGGTCGAGGGCGGATGCGGGTTCGTCGAGCAGGATGATATGAGGCTCGTTGGCCAGGGTCCGGGCGATGCAGACCCGTTGCTGCTGTCCGCCCGACAGGCCGAGGGCTGATTCGGACAGTCGGTCTTTGACCTCGTTCCAGAGGTCCGCTTGCCTCAGAGCCTTCTCGGTGATTTCTTCCAGCCGGGCCTTGTTCTTGACTCCGGCCATCCGCGGGCCGTAGGTGATGTTGTCGGCGATCGTCATCGGGAAGGGGTTGGATTTCTGGAAGACCATGCCGACGCGGGTGCGGAGTCTTTCCAGGTCGACCTCACGAGCGTTGACATCGTGGCCTTCCACAAGCACTTTGCCCTCGAGACGAACACCCTCGATCGTGTCGTTCATACGGTTGAAACACCGCAAATATGTACTCTTGCCGCACCCGGAAGGGCCGATCAGGGCGGTGACTTTTCGTTCCGGCATCGTCAGGCTGATTTTCTTCAAGGCCTGGGTCTCGCCGTAATAGAGGTCCAGGTTCTCGGAAGCGAGAACGGTCGGTGTTGTGTTGTGGCTGCTCATACCTCACCCCCGCGGTAGGCCTTTTGCAGTCGCCGCCGGATGACGATGGCGCCCAGGTTGAGGCCGGCTACGAGGGCCAACAGCACCAGGGTCGTGGCAAAGGCCATCGGTTTGGCCGCTTCGACGTTCGGGGACTGCATGCTGACATCGTAGATGTGGAACCCCAGATGCATGAATTTCCGATCGAGATGGAGGAAGGGGGCCGAGCCATCCAGGGGGAGGCTGGGCGCCAGTTTGACGGCGCCGGTCAGCATCAGGGGGGCGACCTCACCGGCGGCCCGCCCGATCGCCAGGATGACGCCGGTCAGGATGCCGGGCATGGCGGCTGGGAGAATGATCGTGCGAAGTGTCTGCCACTGGGTGCTGCCGAGGGCTCGGGAACCGTCCCTCCAGTCCCGTGGCACCGCCAACAGGCCCTCGCGGGACGCGACAACGACGACGGGAAGGGTCAGGAGGGCCAGCGTCAGGGAAGCCCACAAGATACCGCCGGTTCCAAGTGTCGGTGTCGGTAAGCTCTCTGCGTAGAACCACCGGTCGAGCGTACCTCCGACCCCGTAGATGAAGAAGCCAAGGCCGAACATGCCGAATACGATTGAAGGAACCCCGGCCAGATTATGGACCGCCTGCGTGGCCAGATTGAGGAGCCAACCCTTGCGGGCGTACTCCGTCATGTAGACGGCGGTGACGACACCCAGGGGTACGACTGCGAGGGTCATCAACAGAACCAAAAGTACCGTGCCGAACAGCGCCGGGTAGATCCCGCCTTCGGTGTTGGCTTCTCTGGGTTCTGCGACCAGAAATTCGACGCCACGCTTCAAGGTCTCCCGGACCTGGCCGCCGAAGGACAGATCATTTGGGAAACCGACATTGATCACGTCGGCCAACGCAACGGTGACCACACCTCTGCCCGTGTCAATGACCAGCAGTCCGCGTTCGAGTTCGGCGTCGATGTCGGCGACGGCCCGGTCCGTTCCGTCCAGCTTCGGGAGAAGCCGGGCCTCGACTTTCTGCCTACGGATTTCGAGCGCGTCGATCTCTTGCAGTGTTTCGGGAGATTGGGCGTTTGCCGACCGTTCCTTGAGGGCGAGCTTCTCCTCGATTCGTGTCAGGGGCCGCCGGATTGTCTCTCGTTCTTCGAGCAAATTCCTTCGTTGTCGCCGAAGGTCCTGACCGTGCTGGAGCATTGCCTGAAGGGCACGAGTGTCGGATGGGTCGAGGGATCGACCAGTGGTGTCGTTGATCTTGGTCAGGCGCCCGAAAACATCCCCGTACTCGGAACGCTCGACCCTGACGAGTTCGGAGGGGGATTGCAGGCTCTCGATTTGATCGTCGTCAATCCATCGAAAATCCCGGCCGTCGATATCGCGCGAGCCGATTTTGAACTTCGTCCTCTCTCCTGCGCCCGATGGCCTTGCTTCGGTCTGGACGGCGGGTCCGATCACCCTGCTGCCGTCGATGAGGTTGACTTCCGTGATCTCAGCCGGCCAGAACCAGCCGAAAGCGTTGAAGGCAACGATACCGATCAGGACGGCCAGCATCGTCAGGATAATGCCGGTTGCCAGGGCCGAGGCCCAGATGCCGGGCGAGGGTGACGGAGCGCCGTGGATATGATTCCTACTGTGCGCCATATTTCCTCCGCATGAAGCGGCCGATCTGGTCGGCGAGGGTCGTCAGGGCCAGGGTGAAACCGAAGAGCAGAAACCCCGTCAGGAAGAGCACCCGGAAGAGCGTTCCTCCAACAGGCGCCTCGGGGATCTCGACGGCGATGGCCGCCGACATCGTTCGCATCCCGTTGAAAGGAGAAAGATCGAGAAGGGGTGTGTTGCCGGCCGCCATCAGTACGATCATCGTCTCGCCGACCGCCCTGCCGAGTCCGAGAACCACCGCGGCGAAGACTCCGGCTGCTGCTGCGGGTACGACAAGGCTTCGGGCGGTCTGCCATCGGGTTGCCCCGAGGGCGCGGGAAGCGTTGACCAGGGACCGTGGCACAGCCGAAAAGGCATCCTCGGCGATTGTGAAGATCACCGGGATGACGGCAAATCCCAGGGCGATGCCGACGACCAGGGAGTTGCGTTGATCGTAGCGGAATCCCGCTGTCGTGAAGAGCCACCTGCTGAAATCGCCGCCGAAGAGAGAGTTCTCCAGAGGCTGGATCACCACCGCAACGAGACCCAGGACGACGGCGGCGCCGAAGACGGGCACCAGCAGTTCCGCTGCGCCACCGAGACGCCGCCGGGCGCCGGCCGGGAGCAGACACCATATTCCCAGGGATAGAACGACGGCAATCGGCATGGATATCATCCCGGCAATGGCCGCGAGAACGGCCTGTTCCAACCGGGGCGCCAACCACAGGGCCGCAAGAAACCCAACGACGACCGAGGGCACGGCAGCCATCAATTCGACGATCGGCTTGACCACCGAGCGAAACCAGGCCGGCCCGAGCTGAGAAACGTAGAGCGCCGCCAGCAGGGCCAAGGGAATCGAGATGACCATGGCGTAGAACGTCGCCTTGAGGGTGCCGAAGATCAAGGGCACGACGCTGAGTTTGGGTTCAAAAGCGTCGGAGCCGCCGGTCGATTGCCAGACCAGGCGGGGGCGGGCGTAGCCCTCATACCATACCGGCATGAACAGTGTTTTCAGGCTGGTTTCGGGGTGGGGGTTGTCGATGGCGGCTCGAATGATCTGTCGCCCGGAAGCGGCAACCAGACCGTTTGCTTTCGGCGCCATGGTAGCCGCTGTAATTGTGCCGTCCGCAAATGTCTCGTTCAACAACTGACGGCCTGATGTCGCGTGGTACAGGGCAATGTGTCCCTTGTTGTCGGCAACCAGAAACCCACGCTTCCGAGGTGATGGAGCGATGGCTGTCGGCAGGCCATCAATTCGGGGAAGATGCCTGACGACGGTCATGACGGAGGGGGCCGGCTCCAGATGGGCGTCGGTGACTGACGCCAGCTGCCGGCCCAATTCGTCGTCCGGGAGCATGACCGTTGTCCCGGGGTCAATGGTCGAACCGGCAAACTTGAGGGCCTTCGATGCCTCGTTGGTCACCGAGACGTAGGGCACGGCAAACATCACGCTGATGGTGCCGTCGATGCCTGCCGCCACAAGGGTCCCTCCACCGATCAGAAAGCGGACCCTCGAAATGGGGCCCCGAAGGCCTTCGATGCGAAGTTCGGCCCACTGGCCCATCCGGTCCCGGGTGAAGGTGCGCAGGCCCAGGTCCGAGGCGATGACGGCGACCGCGCCCAGTTCTTCGGCCACGGCGCCTGTCGTGATGGGGTTGGACAGCCCCAGGGCCCGTGGTTCCCAGAGTTCGTCTTCGCCATCCCAGAAAAACAGAACCGGTGCTTGTGATTGTGACCAGACCAGCACAATCAGGTTGCCGTCCGAATCTGCGTTGGCAGTGGCCCCGACCCATGGTACTTGGGGGTCAAGTTCGAGGATTTCGGCCGAGGCCCGCCAACGTGCAGTCGTTTCCCGCTGTCCGTTCTCCCAGTGGTCCCTCATACGGATCTTGCCGACGGCGACCCGTCCGAGATCATCGAGGATGGTGATCAGGTCGTGGATCTCCATATCGGCCGAAACGACAGAAACCGTGTCGTCGAAAGGCCTGAGGGGCTCGCGATCTCTTCGGGTTGGGAACGAGATGGTCCCGTCGGAACTCAGGGCCCAGGCGGATTCGCGGCGTGGGTCGGTCCCGACCAGCAGCGGTGGATCCTGGACCTTGAGGCCGTCGAGCCTGTGCGCCGAAGCACCACCGAGCAAGGGCAGGGCTTCCAGTCCGATGTTGGCGACAATCGCCACAACCGCCAGGATGACCATGACACCACCGCCGCGGATCAACGCGGCGGCGATGCGGTCCTTGACCTTCTCGTTCAGTAGAGGGTTCACCGGGGCCTACGGATTCAGTCCGGCAAGTTGGGTTGAGGCCGTGTCGGCGTCGAGTGGGTCGAACCCTGCCTTGATGATGATCTCCTGGCCTTCGGCGGACAGCATGAACCGCAGATACTCGGCGGTCAAGGTGTCCATCTTCCGGCCGGGCTTCTTGTTGATATAGACGAAGAGGAATCGGGCCAGGGGATAGGAGCCGTCGGCCGCGGTCTCGGACGAGGCCGGAACGGCGGGTTGCCCGGCGGATCGGGCCAGCGGCAGGGCGCGAACGCCCGAGGTCGCATATCCGATGCCGGAGTAGCCGATGCCGTAGGCGTCGTTCTCAATGCCTTGAACCACCGACGCCGACCCCGGCTGCTCTTTGACAGAGTCCTTGTAGTCACCCTTGCACAGTGCGTGCTTCTTGAAGTAGCCATAGGTGCCGGAGGCAGCGTTGCGGCCATAAAGGGAAATAGGAGCGCCGGCATGGTTGCCGCCAAGTCCAAGCCCACCCCAGGTGCTGAGGTCGGCTGGAGCGCCGCAGCGCCGGGTCTTTGAAAACACCGCATCCACCTGCTCGAGCGTCAGGCTCTCGATCGGGTTGTCTTTGTTGACGAAGACCGCCAACGTGTCCAGGGCGACGTCGAACCGGGTCGGCTCGTAGCCGAAACGCTCTTCAAAGGCATCGGTCTCGGTCGGCTTCATTTTTCGAGACATGTCACCGAGTTGCACGGTGCCTTCGATCAGGGCCGGCGGGGCGGTGGACGAGCCTTTGCCCTCGACCTGGATCTTGACTTGCGGATAGATCTTGCGGAAGGCCTCGGCCATCAGGGTCTGGAGTTCCAGCATGGTGTCGGAGCCGGCGGCGTTGAGCGTGCCGCGTACGCCT
>JAUWTC010000113.1 GCA_030609785.1 Holophagae bacterium | reverse complement strand
TGCCCCAACTCCAGGCTGTCGGCAAGGTCGAGACGACAGCGCAGCTGGTGCATCTCTGCCGCCCGACGGCACATCAGGGCCAATTCGTTGTAATCAAGAGGCTTGGTGAGATAGGTGAAGGCGCCTTCGTTCATGCATTGAACGGCCAGGCGCTCGTCACCTTGCCCCGTCATCAGAATCACCGGAATCAGGGGCCACTCCCGCCGACTCTCGATCATCAATTCCAGCCCGTTCATCCCCGGCATCCGGTAGTCCGTCAGGATGACGTCGGGATGAAAGTCGGGCATCAACCGCAGACCCTCGGCGGCAGTCCCCACCGATCGAATCGTGAACCCCTCACGCTCGAGGTTGAGGCCGATCACCCTCGCCGCGGCAGTCTCATCCTCGACAATGAGAACCCTCACGTTCATCGAGCGCTCAACCGGGCCGTTACCAGTGCCCCTGAATCAGTGTTCTCGATCGTCAAATCGCCACCATGCAGCAGGCAGATCTCCCGCATGATCGTCAGGCCGAGGCCGGTTCCGTTCTCACGGGTCGTCAGGAAGGGCTCGAAGAGATTCTGCAACACCTCGGCCGGGAACCCCGGCCCTGAATCCTCAAACTCGATATCGACCCAGCCGGCATCCTCCTCGTGTCGCCGGCGAATTCGGATTTCGAGCCTTCCGTCGCCGTCCATCGAAAGACAGGCATTCTCAGCCGCGTTCCACACCAATCGTTCCAGCAATGTCCGGTCGACCTGGATCTGCCCCTCGATGTCGGCATCGGTATCGAGAGACCATCGGATGTCCGGGTGGGAGACCGAACAGGCACTCAGCTGGTCCCGAATCGCCTTTTCGAGATCGACCGGCTCCATCGTCAGTTCGAACGGCCGAGTCAACGCGTTGAGGTGGGTGACCAGGGCGGCGATCCGACTCACCTGATCCTTGATCATCGTCGTCAATTCCTCAGAGTGCTCTGATTCGCCATCATCTTGCTGCAGAAAATGCGCAGCCCCCTGGATCGCGTTGAGAGGGTTCTTGATGTCGTGAGCAACCTTGGCCGCCATGCGGCCCAGGCCTGCGAGACGTTCGGCATGCATCAGTTCTCGCTCGAGCTTCTTTCGACGGCTGATATCGTGAGACAGCCACAGGACTCCCCGATACTCGCCATCGGGCCTGGCTACACGCGAGTAGGTCACCTCGTAGCGGTGCATTCGCTCCAGAACGATTGGGTGTTCCTGCATCTGCGGCTGGGTCCGGAAACGATCCATCACTTTTCCCAACGTCGTATGGGTCCCGACGGGATGGCAGTCCTCGACGGAGCCACCGAGACGGTCCCCGACACACCGGATCTCGGCCCCGATCGGGTTGGCCAGGGTAACGTTGTCGTCGGCATTGATGAAAATGAGGCCGATCGGAAGACACCGAATGATGTCTTCGAATTCGGCCACCCGTTCCCGGAGAGACTCCAGTTCTTCCCGCTCGTCAGAGTTCAGCGTCTGTGGTTCGTTCAACATGGGGATACGATGCCATTTTCGTCGATTCAAGGCAAGAGGAAAGGCCAAAAACGCTGGGAGGCTAGGAAGCAGAACACCAGAATTCTGGTGCCCCTGCCCAATAGGTCGAGGGGGGCGCAGCACCGCGAGGCCCCAGATTCATAACTTCCTCTTCTCTTTGCGCTCTTTGCGTCTTGGCGGTTCAGTTATGTTTGTGTCTTTGGGTTTTCGGGAACACCTCAGGTCTTGAGCAACAAAAAGACCAGCGGGATGGCCGTTCCGGCGATCAGCAGCCAACGTCCCCTGCCCCCGAGGCCCTTTTTGCCGGTGATGATGAAGATCCCGGTCAGGGCGAGGGCGAGAAGACCGATGGCGTAGATATCGGCAAACCAGGTCCACAGCCCCTTGGCGTGGTTGAGGTGGAGGTAGTTGACATGGAAGAAGCCCGACCGCCTGGAGACCAGCTCATCGACGACGTGCCCGGATGGCATGGCTACGTGTAACGTTCGATCTTCCAAGAAGACCCGAAACTCCTTTTCAGACATGCGGACCGCTGCCTTGGGCGTCTCTTCGATCCCCATTCGACGGAGGACCTCAGCCCCCAACAAACTGTCCTCAACGGCAGAGAGATTCCCGACCGACCTCTCGGTGTGTGTCACGGTGTAGTTGGGATTCCAGTCCTCGACGTGGTTGACAGCCACGCCGGAAATCGCGTAAAGCACCGTCAGGCCGGCAAAGAAATAACCGACGTCCCGGTGAACGGCGATGATCGTCTTTCGGAACCTGGCCTTGGCCATCAAGCCTCCAACTGCTTCGAAAGGCGAAGCAAGGGTTCAGGGGTTAGGGATCAGGGGTCAGAGGTCAGGCAAAACCACCTGTCGTCACCGGTGCGGCATCTTGCTGCGGATGCCGCTGCCTGGCTGATCGCTGAGCTGACGGTTCCTTACAACTCGATGACGGCGCCGGTGCCCTTGATGAAGTAGATCATCTCGCCCTGTGGCTTGGAGTCGCAGGCCTCGTGCTTGTCAACATCGTTATTTTCGCCTTCGTGCTTCTTCGCCTGGGCCGCTACCGGAACGCCCTCAAACACGCCCTGTGCCGACGCCGTGTGGCCCATCGAGGTCGCAGGAAAAACGATGACGCCGTCCTCGACCTTGATCCGGACGCCGTTTCCCTTCTCGTCGGTCACCTGCATCCAGCACCCACGCTTCTTGCACACACCTGTGATGATGCCGTCAACACGGACCTTCTGGCCAAGGTAGTCCGACGGGCTGGCCAACAGCCGTTCGATCGAAACGGCTTTTTCAAGGGTGACACCCTCGCCATAGCGAGTGGAATCACCGGCCAAGGCCGAACCGGCAGCCAACAAAACAACAATCGTCACGAGCATCAGATTTCTTTTCATCATTCCCCCATATCCACAATCGCAATATCGGCGGTTATCCTCTCCGCCGCAGGCGTCGTTGTCAAGTAGGAAAGCCCTCAGCTGTCAGTTGTCGGCCCTCAATCCGATTGGAATACCTCCGGATGGTCCGCCCTCAGCGACATCCAATCCGGCCCAGCGATGATGAGGTGGTCCAACACCTCGATCCCGACGGCCCGTCCCCCACGGACCAGACGACGGGTCAACTGGAGGTCATCCACACTGGCCCGCTTTTCACCGGACGGGTGGTTGTGAAAGAGAATGACGCCGGCCGCATCGTCGAGTAAAGCGGCCCTGAACACCTCGGCTGGGTCAACCGAAACATGGTTCCGGGTGCCCTCCCACAGGTGATGATCGTTGATGAACCGGTGGCGCGTGTCCAGGCTGACGAAACCGAAGACTTCCCGGCGACACCCCCTCAACCGTGCGACCAGATACTTGGCCGCGGTTTCGGGCCGTTCCAGGAGCTGGACCCCGGGAACCTCGACCCTGGCCACTCTTTTGCCCAACTCCAGAGCCGCACAGACGGCTGCCGCCTTGGCCTGACCGATCCCCGGTCGGCGCTCGAGTTCCCTGGCCGACATCCGCGCAACACCTTCCAGACCACCCGCTTGAGCCAACAGCTCTTGGGCCTCGGCGATGGCACTGCGGCCCGGACGGCCCGTCCTGAGCAGAACCGCCAGCAATTCCGCCTCCGAGAGGCTCTCCGGACCTCGGCTCCTCAGCCGTTCCCTTGGCCTCTGGGCCGGCTCCATATCCACGATTCTCGTATTCAAACGCTGCCCCCTTTGGTCCCCCACCTTAACCCGAACCCGTTCCCGTGCCCGTTCCAGTTCCCGATTTTCCTCTCGTCTCAACACAGCCATCCATGATACAAAGGCACGGGGGGCGCGATGCGGAAATCCGGAAGCACACGAGAGACCCGACAACGCAAGGTGGTCTACGAGGTCGTCAGGCACTCCAAGGATCACCCGACTGCAGACATGATCTTCGACCAGGTCAGGGACAAGCTGCCGACAGTCTCGTTGGGCACGGTGTACCGTAACTTGAGCGTCCTGAAAGACCAGGGCTTGGTCATCGAACTGAGAGGATCCGATCGCAGGGCACATTTCGAGGCGGACCTGACACCCCACGCCCATTTCACTTGCACCCACTGTGGGGCGATCTCGGACATCGAGGGTTGTCCGACCCCGGACTGGGAACGACTCCCCTGCTTGGCCGGCTACACGGTCGAAGAGCACAGGCTCGAATTCAGGGGCATCTGTCCCCAGTGCAATAGCTGAAAAGCGACCAGCTCAGGCGCCTGCAAAGGCGAGCACAGCGCCACGAAGAGGGGGGAATAGCCACAAAAAGGCTGCTCTTCTTGTGACTATTTTTCCTCTTCGCGTTTTCCTTTGCGGTCTTCGCGTTCTTGGCGGTTCAATTGTCTTATGCCCTCAGGTAATTACGGCCGGACCGCGAGGACCTCGTCGATCTCCGGCGCATAAAGCCGGATCCTCTCTGACACGAAATCCGACAGGGTCGAGTGAGCCATTGGGCAGGTCTTGCAGGCGCCCCGCAATTCGACCCGGACCGTCGAACCCTCGATCGACACCAGGCGCACGTCGCCACCGTCGGCCACCAGCGCAGGGCGAACCTCGTCCAGAGCGAAGAGGACCCGCTCTTCAACCGTCCCCGTAGGCCACCCACTGATACTCATACCGTCGATCCGTCACCGTCAATCATGGTTTTACCAACGCAGAAGGGCCGTCGGGCATTCCATAGAACCTTTTCCGCCAAACGGCGTTATCCTGGGAGACATGGGAACGAACGATTTGGAGGCGACCGTGGAGCAATGCCGCAAGGGAGATGAAGAGGCCTGGTCGGCGCTTGTCAGCGCCACCATGAAACCTCTCTACCGTCTCTGTGCGAGTTATGCCCCGTCTGCAGCCATTGCCGAAGAACTGACCCAGGAAATTTATTTCAAACTCTGGGAGAACCTCCACCGCTATAACGCGGGCTCGAATTTCATGGCCTGGGCGTGGCGAGTAGCAAAGAACCTCCTGATCGACGCCCACCGACGCAGCCGCCGAGAACGGGAAGCTGCGTGGCTCGACCCCGAAGTCATCGAGCGGCTCCCCGGCTCGGAAGACCCCCACGGACAAACCGAAAGGCGGCAGCGCTTACGCCTGATCGCCACCAGCCTCCATCAGATAGACGCCAACCTGGCTGAGTTGGTTTTGATGCGCGATTTTGCCGGGCTGACCTACCAGGACATGTCCGAAGCCCTGGATCTGCCGTTGGGGACCGTCAAGTCCCGCCTCAACCGTGCCCGCCTGGAACTGGCGACCGCCGTTCGAAGACGAACCAACATCCGGGCCGTACCCTCCCCGTCCGCCACCGAGGTCGGCGCCTGATGGACGCCTGCACTGAGATCCGCGAGCGCTTCAGCGCCTACCTGGAGGGCGATCTCGAGTCCGGCGAGATCACGGCCGTCGAAGGCCACCTCGAAGAATGCTCTGAATGCCGGGAAACCCTGGACAGCCTTCGAGACATCCTCGATATCAGCGGCGTCCTCGCCCACCTCGAACCCCCCGCCCACCTCCAGTCCGAAGTCGCCGACTCCCCGTGCCGACGGTGGTTGGGGCTGCTCTTTTCCGCTATCGACCGGGAGATCTCCGAAACCAATCTCGAACGACTGTTCCAGCACCTTGAAGATTGCCCGTCGTGCAGAAGCGCCTGGAGTGACCTCTCGCTGATCCACCAGGTCGGCGACGCGCTGACACCTCCGGACCACCTTCTCGCCCGATGCTTGAGGCCCCGACGACCCTTCTCCGCCCGCAAGGTGCTGGGCCGGCGAACCGCAACAGCAGCGGCCTACAGCCTGGCCATTCTGGCGTCGCTGGCCATCGGGAATCCCGTGACCCTGGCCCGATACGATGCCTCCTCGCCGGCTCAGCAGGTAAACTCCCTCTTCAAGAACGGGGTTTCGGGAGCCACCGAGACCGGCCGATCAGAAGCCCGGGTTATGCTCTGGCGGGCGATGAACCTGGGACAACGGGCCGCCGACGCCGCCCGCTCGACCTGGTCCCGATGGACCGACCAATCCGACACCGGCGAGACCACCGATGTCGACGACTCCAAGGAGACACAATCATGAATGACGAACAGAACTTCGAAGAGAACGCCGTGCCGGCGGCGCCGGAACCACCGAAGCCTCCAAAACCACCGGTGCCCAAGCCTCCGGAACCAACACCTCCGGAGCCCGAACCGGACCTGGCTCTCGAATCCCAGGACTGGATCCCGGACTCCGATGAGGCATTCGACGAGGCTCCCCCCAAATCACCGGTCGCCGCAGCCCTCCTGTCCCTGGTGCCCTTCGGCCTGGGCCACCTCTACCTGGGGCAATATTCGCGGGCGTTGGCTTTCTTTGTCGGGTTCTGGGCGCCGATAATCCTGTTGGAATTTCCACTTTTGCTCTTCGGCATCTTTATCTACTTCTTCGCCATATTCGACGCCTTCCGCCAGGCCCAGTTGATCAACCTGGCAGAGAAGGAGGGCCACGATCTGCCGGCCGGTCCGTTCCAGGGCGGTTTGGCTGCCGGGGTTTTCCTGATCGTTCTCGGCGGTGTCCTGCTGTGCCGGAACTGGATCGACTTCTACTGGGTCCGCGAGTTCCTGCATGACTGGTGGCCGGCCATCCTGGTCCTCATCGGCGCCTACTTCATCTACGGGGCCGTCAAGGAGAATCGACAATCCGGTGAAGGCGACGAGATTGACGGATTCTGATCCTGAGACGCCTCAATGAATATGTGATCAGGCTCATGCCGGTTTCCGGAGGGGAATGCTAGGCTCTATTGATGATGGCGTCTTCGTCCTACTCATCGCACCTGTTCGGCACCAAGCCCTTCCGGGTCATAGGGCTCGGCCTCCTGATGGCCCTTTTCGCCTCGGCCGGGTTGGCTCAGACCTCGACATCGGGGCCTGCCATCGACATCGAGATCCTCAACCCGGCCGACGGCTCCAATACGTTCTGCGTTGCCCAGGGCGACACGTTGACCGCCAGACTCTTCATCCGTCCCGGCACCGAAACGACCTCGTGCACCCCCTCGTGCGGCACGGTCGTTGACGGAGGCGCCGCCCATATCGCCACCGCCATCGTCGATATCGCCTTCGACAACCAGGAGCTGTCCTTCGTCGGCTCGACCAACAACTCCGGAACCGCCGCCGTCGACGGCCTGGCGCAGGACAACAGCGCCCAGGGCCGCATCGGCTGGGCTCTGGCCGGGGACTGGACCCCGGACGCCGATACCTCGGGCACCCTCGCAAGCCCCTGTGACATGCAGCTGCTTGAGACCCCGGACTGGGTCGTCGAAGCTGAATTCGGCGTCCCGCCAACAGCCTCAGGTATCACTTCGCTCCACCTGAGACGCGAGACCGACGTCGACGCCTTCGCCCTGTCCTTCGCCGACATCTGCAGCTCGGAGGCCTTGACCGAGGCCAACGGTGGAATCGACGAAATTATCGACGGGGCGGTGCTGGTCAGCTCCGACTGTGCCGGCTTGCTCTTTTTCGATGGATTCGAAAGCCGGACCGGCGAACGCTGGTCCTCAATCACCGGATCCT
>JAUWTC010000062.1 GCA_030609785.1 Holophagae bacterium | reverse complement strand
CCACAACACGACGAAACGCCTGGAATGCCGGCCACAACAGGGTCAACAGAGGGGCGATCCAGAACCGGCGACCCCCGATCAGCCGCGCCGAGAGTCCAACGAACCGCACCCAGTCCCCGAACCGAGAGCGGAAGATCGACAGCCGAGTCATACACTGCCCCCGCAGAGTCGGCCGCAAGGAAAAGGCCACAAAAAGGCAATTGAACCGCCAAGACGCCAAGACCGCGAAGGAAACGCAAAGAGAACAAGAAAAATAGCCACAAAAAGGCACAAAAAGGCACAAAAAGAGGAGGGGGAGAACGTGCACCGTTCAAAACCAACGATCCAACATAGAACGCATGCACCCACTTGTGCTCGCAATGGTGGGCCAAGGCCCACCCTAGCTACTCTTTCATCCTTCATCCTTCACCCTTCATCCTTCATCCTTCCTCCCCGACCAGCGCAAGGTACCCATCCTCGAGGGTGGGTTCCAGGGCCTCGGCGCTGGGATGAGGCCGGTCTTCAGCCAACACCCGAAGCCGTGCTGTCCCGTCGTCTGAGGGCACGCGATCGACCATACGGCCCTCCAGCGCTCGCTCTTCTTCGGGTCCAACCCGAAGGGACCACATTCGGCCACGCGCATGCTCTGCCAAGGCCGCCGGCTCTCCGTCGAAAACTACCTCGCCCCGCCGCATCACCAGGACACGTTCACAGGCCACTGCCACATCCTCCACGACATGGGTAGAGAAGAGGACCACCCGTCCCCGTGCCAACCGCGACAGGAGATTGCGGAAGCGAATCCTCTCTCGGGGATCAAGGCCGACCGTCGGCTCGTCGACGATGATCACCGGCGGCAGGCGCAGCAGGGTCCGTGCGACGGCGACCCGTTGCCGCATGCCCCCGGAGTAGGAGCCGATATTCTCGTCGGCCCTACCGCTGAGGCCGACCTCTTCCAGCAGATCGTCAACCCGCCGACGGCGATCAGAACCGCTGCCGACACCGTAGAGCAGGGCAAAGTACTCCAGGTACTCGCGGGCGGTGACATCCTGGGGAAGGCCGAATTCCTGTGGCAGGTAGCCGACCCACCGGGCCAGGTGCTTTCGGATCTTCTTGATCGGAATCCCCCCGAGGGTGATGGCACCGACCGAGGGGTCCAGGATACCGGCCAACAGGCGCAGCACTGTTGTTTTCCCGGCGCCATTGGGACCCAGAAGCCCCACCATCCCCCGCTCCACTCGGAAGCCGATTCCGGCGACCGCCTCGACCTCCTCGCGTGGCAGGTCAAGACCGAAGACGGTCCTCGAGAAGCCCCGCCACGTCGTGCGAATGCGCATGACAAACCCGTTGGATTTCAGCGGTCCCAACTGCCCCGAGGCGAGCCGCTGCGCGGTCCTGCGACCCAACTGGACGACACCGACCACGGCGACCGTCACAACCAGGGCAAAGGGCGCGAGATCGGGGCGCCCGCCTTCGACCCACGGCACGAGGGTGTGTCGCCAGGCGAGCAGGCCGACGGCCGCCCAGGGCGAAAGGGACGCCAGGATATTTTCGACGCCGCCCGGCGCAACTCGACCAAGTACATCGTGCCGTCCCCGTGCTACTCGAAGGGACCGCAAACCGAAGGCGGCCACTGCGGCGGCAACCAACGACGCCACCAGGGTCCACCACATGCTGTTGACGGCGACGCCCAGGTAGACAACACCGACGAAGAGGATGGCGGCGGTCACAGCTCGCGACGCGGCCTCGGACCGGTCGACGGGAGACCCTCCCCTCTCCAACACCCGCTGGGCGAAGTCCCGACCCGACCCCAGGGCACGCCCAACCGGACCAGGCCGCCCATAGACCTTACGCAGGCAACGGACTTCCAGGGCCGGTGGCAGACCCTCGTCGGCCTGTGGCGCCGGGGGGTGCTCCCGACGCAGGATGAGCACCGCAGCACCCAGGGTCATCGAGGCCACCAGCAACGTCGTCAAGACCTGCCACGTCAGAGTGCTGATCTGATCCGAAAGGATCAACGGCGCCATCACCGCCGTCGTCAGGCCCAGCCATCCCAGCATCACCCAGGGGCCCAGCCGACCGAAGATCGAATCCAAACGGTTGAGCAGTACAAAGCCCATCGGGATCACCAGCAGCGTCAACAGGGTCGAGGTCACCAGCCCGCCCATGACTACTGTGGCGAACGGCGGCCAGATCTCCATCTCACGTCCGCTGGTCAAGGCCAACGGCCACAGCCCCGCGACGGTCGTACACGTCGTCATCAGGACCGGTTTGGCCCGTTCCCGCACGGCCGCCAAGGCCGCCGCTCCTGCAGTCCACGAGCCGCCGAGAACCCGCTGCTGCATCCGGTCTACCAGCAAGATGGCCGGATTGACGGTCAGACCCAGCAGAGCAACAACTCCGACCAAAGCCATCAAATCGGCCGGCGTACCCGAGAGCACCAGCGCCCAGGTCGCACCCAGAACGGTCAAGGGCACAGCTGCCAGCACCAACACCGGCATCGTCAGGCTTTCGAAGGTCACGGCCAATACACCGAAGAGCAAGAGGAGCACCGGTCCGGCGACCTTCCGGAACCAGCTGAGCGCCTCGTCCTTTTCGACGACGGTCACGGTGCACCCCTCGGGCCTGTAGACTTCTCGTACGGCGTCGCGGATCCGCTGCTCCACGGCTTTTCGGCCCGGTCCCGTCGTCGGCGCCTCCGGCCCCAGGCGGTAGAAAACCGTCGCCTCCCGACGCCCGTTGTGATGCTCGATCGTCGGCGGAGGCGGCATCATTCTGACCGAGGCCAAGGATCCCATCGGCATCACCCCAGCCGGAGTCGCCACCCTCAAACCAGCGATCTCGTGCACGGCGTTGTCGATCCGCGTCCGGTCGCCGCGGACGACCACCGGAATTTCGCGGCCTTCGGATGTTGTGAATCCGGTCTGCATTTCCAGACCTTCCCGGCGAATAAGCCCCAAGGCAGGCAGGACCTGATCGGGCGTCAGGCCGACCGAGGCCAGCGACTCGTGGTCCGGACGAACCTGCACCTCGTCCCTGCCGGCACGACCCGATGTCCAGACCGAGCCAACTTCCGGCACCGACTCCAGCCGCTCGCGAATAGCGGCGGACAGCCGCTGAAGTTGGGCGGCATCCGGCCCCGAGACGACGACCTCTGCGGGTCCGCTCCCCAGAGCAGCGGCGGCCCCGCCACCTCCGTCCCCCTGCCCTCCCGCAGCGCTGCCGTCCAGCCTCCTGATCTCGATGCCGTCGATGCCCTCGACCGCCCGATCCAATTGGCCGCGAAGCCGGGCTGCAGTGGCGTTCTTGGGCCTTTCAACCGCGTCCTGCAGCTTGACGGTCAACGTGCCGCCCTCTTCCTGAAAGACGCTTTCGACGCTTTCAACCCCCACCATGTCCATCGCGGCCCGTTCCAAACGGTTGATGATCTCGCCCGTTGCCTCCAGCGAACCCGAGGCCGGCACCTCGAGGGATAAACGAACCTCATCGGCTTCGGCCGCTTCTGTGCCGGCCGTCGTCACCGCCACCCAGGGCACGGCGACCACAACCGTGACGACGACTGCGGCGCCGACCCCCGCCAACCAACCCGCCGGGCGGCGGAGCCCAGTGACCAGGACCCCGGAGAACAACTCCCGCCAGCGGTCCGGCCGGTGGAGCCCGGCCAAGGCCTCCCGGCGCCGTCGTTCATCGGCCAGACGGGCGACGGCCGCCGGCGCCGCCAGATGACGGGCCAAAAGGGGCACCAACGCGACGGCGACCAGGACCGACGCGCCAAGGGGACGGAGGATGGCGATCGCCAGAAGCTTCAGCATGCCCCGGATCACCGCTTCTTCGGTGGCAAAGGCCACCGGAAGGAAAACGACGGCGTTGGTCGCGGACGCCGCGAGGATCGCCCGCACGGTGCGCCTCACACCCTCGACCGCAGCCTGACCCGGCGGGACGCCCCTGGCCAAGAGCCGCTCAATCGCCTCGTAGACGACAACCGAGTTGTCGACCAGCATGCCGATCCCGACGGCCAGACCGAAGAGCGTGATCAGGTTCAGGCTCAAGCCCCCGAGGTACAGCAGTGCGACAGCAGCCAGCAGGCTGACCGGAACGGCCACCGCCACCACCGCCACGGCCCGCAGACGACGGAGGAAGAGGAACAACACGACCAACGCGACCCCGAACCCGGTCACGGCCAAGCGTTTGAGGCGGCCCAACTGGTCCTCGACGGTCTGGGCGGCGTCAAAACCGATCACCATGGTCACGCCGAAGGCTGATGTCTCGGCCTCGATCTGGTCCAAACGCTCCCGGACCCGGCGTCCCAGACGAACCAGGTTGGCGCCTTTCTCCTGGAAGATCACGATACCGACCGCGGGACACCCGTTGACCCTGAACTCGGTCTCTTCACGCCCAGGCCCCAGAGTAATCTCCGCGACGTGGCGTAACAGGACGGGCCGAAAGGGATCGATCCGCGTCTCTCCCAACGAGATGATCCCTCCGGGACGACCGTCGATCATCACAGGCGTTCGCCCACCCTCGCCATCGACCTTCCCCAAGTATCGAAGCCTCTGAACAGCGCCGGCCACCGCCGACGACACCTGGTTGGGCGTCACGCCCTCGGCAGCACAGAGGTCAGGGTCCAGTCGAACCGTGATCTCGCGAGCCGCACCCCCCGATGCCATGACCCGACTGACCCCGGAGACCGCTGCCAAACGAGGCACAATCATCTCGTCTACAAGATCCCGGAGGGCGTTGCGATCCTCTGCGCCGGTCACCTGGACAACCATGACGAATCGGCTGAGGGCCTCCAAATCCTGAGAGGCTACGTTGACCACCGTCCCGCGAGGTTGGGTCCGCACCAGATCGGTGGCCAGACGCTGGAGTTCCAGTTCCCGAATCCCAAGATCAACGCCGGATTCGAATCCAATGCGGAGACTGCCCGTCGAGCCGACAACCTGGCCCCAGCTCTCCGAAACCCCCTCCAACTGGGACACGCGCGCCTCGAGCGGCAGCAACAACTCACGCTCGACGACCTCGGGCTCCGAGCCGGGACGATAAAGCTGCACGTAGAGTTCATCGCCGCCGAGGGACGGCAGCAATTCCACCGGCAGAAGGCGCCATCCGATCAGGCCCAGCAAGACCAGGCTCACAAAGACCATCGAGGTGGCAACCGGACGACGGATGGGGAGGGAGAGCATCAGGCGTTAGATCCCGGTGAGGGTCAGGGGGGTCAAAGGGTCAAAGGGTCGAAGGGTCGAAGAGGTTGGAACGCTCAACGTCCAACGTCCAACGCTCAACTCCGAAGTAGGAACCGGCGCCAGCCCGAAGGGCTGCCACGCCGGAGGCGTGGGGCTCCGAAAGAGTCTGCGCGAGAAGGGAACCGGCACCCGGCCGAAGGCCGGTGGAACCGCCAGATTCCGCATCCGGAGGATGCACTGAGAGCCGGTAGACACATGAGGCAACAGAAGCCCGAGCCGCCATCGCGAGCGCGCTTGGGGCCAGGCGTTCAGAGTTGGACGTTGGACGTTGAACGTTGGACGTTCTCCCCCTCTCCCCCACATCACCTGCTTTCCCCCCCTTCCACCAGCAGATACAAGCACGGCACAACCAGAAGCGATGCGACGGTCGATGCCACCAGTCCCCCGATCAGAGTCAGGGCCAAAGGCGCCCGCAAGGCCGCAGCTTCCCCGACGCTGATAGCCAGCGGCGCAAGCGCGAGAACGGTTGTCGCCGTGGTCATGACAATCGGGCGGAGGCGTTCCGAGGCCGCCCGGGCCAGGGCCGCCTTCAATGCCATGCCACTTCCGCGCAGGCGCCGGGCTGCATCGACCAGGAGAATTGCATCGTTGACCGCGATTCCCGCCAGGACGATCAGGCCCAGAACCGACATCACGCCAAGAGGCCGGCCCACCGGCACCAGGACGGCGGCGACACCTACCAGGGACAGGGGGACGGCCGACAGCACGGTGAGGGGATGGCGCAGGCTCTCGAACGAGCCCGCTAACACCATCACGACCAGCAAGACCGCCAGAAGACCGGCCCACCGAAGCTCACCGTAGGTCCGGATCCGCTCCTCCTCTTCACCAACCAGCCGAACACTCAGGCCGGGACCGACATCGGTTGCGGCCAAGGCCTCGGCAGCGGCATCCCTGGCTTCAGGGTATGCCACACCATCGGCCGGGCGCGCGGTGACGCGAGCAACCCGCCGCTGGTCGCGCCGAAAGATCTCCCTGGCGCCCCGGGTCGGTTCGAAGCGCGCCACCTCGCCCACGGTCACGCGCGCACCCGTCGACGTGGTCAACGGCACGCTTTCCAACTGTTCGAGGCGCACATCCGGAAGGAGAAGCCGCACGTCCCTTTCCTCATCGCCCATGGTCATCACCGTCGCCCGTCGCCCGTCGAGAACCGCCTCCAGCGCGACCGCAACATCCTCCAATCGGACACCCAGACCGTCAGCGGTCGCCCTCTTGAGTACGACCCGCAACTCGGGCGGTCCGCCCTCGAAGGAGGAGCGGACGTTCCAGAGTTCCGGTCTGGCGGCGAGGGCCTCCCTGACGGTGTCGGCCCCCTGCCGGAGATCACCGAGAGAGCGCCCGACAATTTCGGCCTGTAACGGGGGGCCACCGGTACCCAGGGCCCTGGCCAGGGCCGAGGCGCCGACGTCCCATGTGACTTGAACCCCCCGCAGTTCGGCTACCGCGGGCGCCACCCTCCGAATAACCTCCGCCGCTGACCGACCCTCGGCGGCCAATCTGATCCTCAGGCGCGCCGTGTTTTCTTCCGCTTGTTCCTCACGAATGAATCGGTCATCCTCGGGAATGCGGCCGACCTCGGCCAGAACCGCCTCGACGTCATCTCCAGCCGCTTCCCTGATGATGGCCTCAACGGTCTCGGCCATCCGGGCCGAGCTTGACACCCGCTGGCCCGGGGGGCCGACCAGGCGGAGACTGATCTGTTGCGGATCGGTCGGCGGCAGAAGTTCAGTACCAAGACGGGCCAGGCCGAAAAAAGCCAAGACCACGGCCACCAGGGCCGCAGTGACGACTGTCCCCGGCCTGTCAAGCAACTGTCCAACCAGGCGCTCGATACCCTTGCGGCCGGGGTCAAGCGCCTTGAACCGACCGCGAGGCAGGAGCCATCCGGCCAGAGCAGGAATCAGGAAGACCGCGACAGCCAGCGAGGCCAGCAGGGATGCGACCACGGTGAACGCCAGTCCCGAAACCAACCGGGCAGCCAGGCCGCGAACAAAGAGGACAGGCAGGAAGACGACACAGGTCGTCAGGGTCGAGGCTGCGATGGCGCCGGCCACGCGAGCGGTGCCCGAAGCTGCGGCGGTGGCGGGGTCGTCCCCCTCGGCCCGTCGCCTGAAAATACTCTCGACGACGACGATCGCGTTGTCCACCAGCATCCCGGCGCCGAGGGCCAGTCCTCCCAAAGTCATCAGGTTGAGGCTGCGACCGGCAAAACTCATCAAGAGCACCGAAGCCAGCAGGGACACCGGCACCGCCGTCGCGACGACAAGGGTCGGCCCCACCGAACGGAGAAAGATCACCAGCACCAGCACGGCCAACGCGATGCCGATCAGGGCGGCACCCTTGACATCCGCAATCGCGCCCTCCACCAGAGCGGCCTCGTCTCCCACCAAGCGAACCTCGATGCCGGGGAGGTCCGCACCGATATCAGCCAGCGCCTCTCGAACCGATCGCGACACCCTTACGGTATTGGCGCCGGCCTCCTTGTAGACCTCGAGGCCGACGCCTTCCAGCCCATCGAGGAGGACCAGGCTCTCAATTTCGGCATCTGCCAGGATGACTTCGCCCAAATCGGCGACCCGCAACGGGACCAGGCGACCCGCAGCATCCCCGACAAAACGAACGACCACCCTCCCTACATCTTCGGGATTTGTGAATCGCGCAAGGCCCCGCACCAGGTAGACCCGATCTCCCTCTTCGAGGGTGCCCGCATTGACGTCGAGATTGGCCGCATGGAGCCGGGACTCGATCTCCCGCAGCGTCACGCCGAAGGCCTCGAGACGGTGGCGATCGAGGCGCACCTGCACCTCGCGGTCCCGCCCTCCGATCACCCGAACCTGCGCAACACCGTCCAGTTGTTCCAACGTCGGGGCCAACTGCCGCCGACCTATTCTCTTGAGCTCGGCCAGATCCGGGCGACCCGAGGGGGCCACCAGGCCCAAGGCCAGAACCGGAAGCTGCCGAGGGTCAAAGCGTCGAACGACGACCTCACCGACCTCAGGATCGGCCTCGATCGGCCCGAGGACCTTTTGCACCTCGACGACCGCCAGATCCATGTCCGATCCCCACTCGAAAGCCACCCGGGTCACCAGACGACCCGTCCGCGCCACCTGTTCCACCGCCCTGATGCCCGCCACCGTGAACAGGCGCTGCTCTACCTGTTCGCCGAACAGGCGTTCCATTTCCAACGGCGGCCGGTCACCGGAACGAACCGACACCAGGATCGTCGGACTCTGGAGGTCCGGCAAAAGGTCAATCGGCAATTGCCGCCACGCCACCTGACCGATCAGAACGACGGCGAGGGCCACCACCACCACCGCAACGGGCCTTCGGACCGCGAGCCGGGTCAGACCTTCCATCAGGCGGTCCCTCGGCCATAAACACGGGAATTAACACAGAGACGCAAAGGCGCAGAGACCGAACTGGGCAGTCCCAGTGATAATGACATCGTGTAAAATTCCAGTCGGTCCTGGTGACGCTCGAGACCCCATGAACACTGCATTCCGTTCACCCTCTCGTACCGGGCTCTATTGGTCGATGTTCGGCTTGGGCCTGGCCTTGTCGATCGTGATGGCCCTGAGGTCCCAGGTCGAAGCGGATCAGGTCAACCAATTGCGATTCGGCTGGTGGTGGGTCGCTCACGGCGTCTTTCTGCCTCACGGCATGCCGACCTCGGCCGGCGGTTTCTCGCCCGGCGGCCTGATCACTCTGGTTTCCGGCGTGCCGCTGATGATCTGGTGGGACTTCCGTGCTTTGGCCCTGTCGATGGTCGTCATCAACCTGGCGGCCTTCCTCTTCCTCGAGCGTTCGATCCGTCCGGCCCTGGGCGATCGGGGCCGGTGGTTGTTGCTCCTTCTCCTGTGGCTGGGTCCCTGGCGCATGGCCTTTTCGTCCTTCATCTGGCCCCCGAACTACGCCTCGCCGATGGGTTTGCTCCACCTGGCGACCGCCGTCCATATGAGACGGAAACCCGTCGCCTGGGCTACATTCGCCCACGTCCTGCTGATTGGGCTGGGCGCCCAGCTTCATT
>JAUWTC010000089.1 GCA_030609785.1 Holophagae bacterium | reverse complement strand
TTCCCCTTGACCGCATAGTCTGCAAGGGCCAGTTCGAATTGTGCAGAGACTTTGACCGCATCACCCTTCCACTTGAGGGTCAACGGGATGGTCATCTCTTGGGTCTGACCGTGCAGCGAAAACTGCCCGGTAGCTTCGAGCTCCGCCACCTTGACCTCGGCGGCATCATCGATCGTGACGACCTTGACGCTCTGGATCTCGAAGGTGATCTCGGGGTATTTCTTTGCTTCCAACCAGTGCTTGCCGACAACGTGCTTGTCGCGGGTTTTGTTTCCGGTCTTCATGCCCTCAACCGGCACGGAAATCGTTCCGCTGGTCTCAGAGAGGTCTTCGGTATTGGTGGTGATGCGCCCCTTTGCGCCGGAAACCGTGCCCTCGATCGTTTCCACCGGAGCCTCACTCAAGAAAACGAAGTCGCCAGTGAACTGGATCACCTTGACTCCTGGATCGGCAACGCTCAACTGTGCGTTTGCCAGTGACGGGGTCAATGCCGCCAATACTGCGACCAAAATAACTGCGATGGCTGTGTTGCGAATCATGTTCTTTCTCCTTGTGTGGTTGGCAGCCTTCGTGGGCCGCTCGAGTGGAAGTTGTTGCGGGGGCCTTTTGAAGTTACAACCACCATCATCGATTGCTGAGATCCCCCTGCTCAGGGGGGCCATTCCGGACCGTTTCACACGATTCTTACATCACACACCCAACACCTTCACACCCATCGGATGAACTGCGCCCGACGAATGGACCGGGCCTGTCCTGCCAGGCCCACGACCGAATGGAGGGGACCAATGAAGAAAGCATCCGTTGCAGCCCTGGGGCTGCTCCTGTTGACAACGATATTGACACCATCGCCCGCCTGGGCCAACGGTGTGGTTTCCGGAGTCGTCATCGACGGCTTCACGGGACAACCGATCCGCGGCGCCTCGATCATCCTCGAGGGCACCAACATCAGCCTGGCCACTGACCTCGCAGGCGCCTTCAGAGCCGAAACCCCGGCCGGGACCTTCATCGCGGTCATCTCACACGATGGGTACGAGAGCCAAAAGGTGCTCGAAGTTGCCGTGCTCGACGGCGAAGTGACCGATTTCGCGATCGTGCTGCTCCCGGCAGCCGGAGCGACCGACATGCCAACGGATGGAGACGCCGGCGGTGATGCGGCATTCTCAGGAGAAATCACGATCGTCGCCGATGTTGCGACCTCGACCGAGGCCGCGCTTCTGGCGGAGCGCAAAGGCGCTGCGGGCATATCTGATCTGATCGGCAAGGAAGAAATCGCCAAGGCGACGGGCTCGGACGCAGCCGGCGTACTCCAGCAGGTCACCGGCATTTCGCTTCAGGATGACAAGTACGTCTACGTTCGCGGCCTCGGTGAGCGCTACTCAAATACCAGCCTCAACGGTTCGAGGTTGGCGACGACCGAGTTCGACAAGAAGGTCGTGCCGCTGGACCTCTTCCCGTCGAAACTACTGGACAAGATCGAGGTCTCAAAGACTTACAGCCCGGACATGCACGGTGATTTCGTCGCCGGGCTAATCGAACTCAATACGCTGGATTTTCCCGAGGGTTCGTCGTTTGACCTGTCGCTGGGTGCAGGATCCAACTCCAACACCACGGGTGATGCCTTCGGCCGCTACGTGGGCGGCCTGAGCTTCTCCGGCAACGGCGGCCAGGCCATGCCTTCAACGATCCCGAATGAGCGCCTGGTTCGCTCGAGTCCTTTCCTTCCGGGTTCCGGTTTCTCTCCGGATGAACTCCAGAGCTACGGCCGAGAGTTCATCGGTGACTGGACTCCCGGGCAGACTGACCTTGCCTATACCGGCACCGACTTTCCCAATGCCGGCCTCGGCAATAACTTCGCCCTGAACTACGGCGGGACCTTCGGTAAATTCGGAGTGGTACTGTCGGGTACCCACGCCCGAGGCTTCGACCACCGCGACGAAAACCAGAAGTTCTACACACTCGGGCTGGGCGGTGAGCCACGTCTGCAAAACGACTATGACTTCACCTACGACACCGAGAGTGTTCGGCGCGGCATGGTCGCCAATTTCTCCTACCGGATCAGCAATAACGACAAGATTCAGTTGCGCACCCTTGTCAGTGACGATTCGAAGTCGGAGAGCCGGTTCCAGGAAGGCTACAACGACGATCAGTCGACCGACATCCGTGAGTACCGGGTCCGCTATCAGAACGAAGAGATGGCCAGCTACCAGCTTTCCGGCGAGCACTTCCTCGAGTCCGTCGGTGAGGGCGCGCTCCTGGAGTGGAAAGGCACCCTGTCCGACGCATCGAATTCCGAGAACCTTCGCTCGAATTTCTACACCTTTGAAAACTCAGATTTTGTGCTTCAACAGGAGAGTCAGAGCGCCTTCCTCCTCTACAACGACCTCAACGACGACATGACTGAGGGCGGCGTCGATTGGACCCAGTTTCTGACCGGTGACTCCGCCTACGGAAACATCAAGGTCGGTCTGGCCTACAACAACCGCGACCGCGATTTCGGATCCCGCCGTTTCCGCTACCAGTTCCGAAGCACCTCGGGCATCGACATGACACAGTTGCCGGATGATATCTTCGTCGAAGAGAACATCAACTCCGACACCTTTGAGATCCGCGAGGACACCAGGAATACCGACACCTACACCGCCAGCCATTCTGTCGGCGGCACCTACATCATGGGTGATGTGACCACCGGCAAGTGGCGCTTTGTTGGCGGCGTCCGGTACGAGGACTCCGACATCGAGGTCTTGACCTTTGACCCCTTCGATCCTGATGGCGAAACGCTTCAATCGACCGTCGACGACCAGGATTTCATGCCGGCGTTCTCGGCCACCTACCGCCTCGGCGACGCGACCAATCTGCGCGCAGCCTTCAGCCAGACGGTCAACAGACCCGAGTTCCGGGAATTGGCGCCGTTCGAGTTCACCGACGTCGTCGGCGGCCGCTCGGCCCGGGGAAATCCTTTTCTCGAAAGCGCATCCATCCGCAACTTCGACCTTCGGTGGGAGTGGTTCCCTACAGACTACGGCGTCGTGGCCGCCAGCCTTTTCTACAAGGACTTCGACAATCCGATCGAACGCACCCTGTTTCTCGCAGTCGAGCTGCAGTCGACTTGGCGCAATGTCGAAAGCGCCCGCAACCTCGGCGCAGAGCTTGAATTCCGGCGAAACTTGAGTTTCCTCTCGGATAAACTCGACCCACTGACTTTTCAACTCAACTACACCTGGGTTGATTCACAGATTGACGTCGGCGCCGACGACGACATCGTCACCAATACCACGAGGGCCCTGGTCGGCCAGCCCGACCACACGGCCAACATGATGCTTGACTGGGTCCAGCCCGACTGGGGATCGGCTGCGCGTCTGCTCTTCAACTACTCCGGCGAAAAAATCATCGAAGCCGGCGCCTTCGGCATCCCCGACGTCTTGGCCGAACCCTTCACCACGCTGGACTTCATCTGGCAGCAGGACCTCAGCTCCCTGGCCGAGGGTCTGGGTGTCAAGCTGTCCCTCACCAACATCACCGACGAAGACCGTGAACTGAGCGGCGGCCGGACTCGGCTCTACTCGGAAGGCCGCGGCGTAGGATTTTCCATCAGCTACTCGGCCTTTTAACACCATGCTCAACCAAAGTTCACCGTTGTGGGCTGTGATGGTGCTGCCCACTTCCAAGAATGGGACTCAACCAAGGAGGAATGACATGAACCGCAAATTTTTCGTGATCCTGACCATCCTGACCCTGACCGGGGGCTCCGTGATGGCCGCAGGCCTGACGGCCCAGACTGAGGTCGCAGCCCGCGGCCAGGCCCTCGACATCGCGCCCTGGGCGCATGCCGTCGCCCCGGCCGACCTGGGCAAAGCAGCCAGCCACCATGAGGCCGCTCCGGCGCCCGCATTGTTGCTGGAAGCTAACTATCCCGCCCACGACCTGGGCATCAACCCCGACCAGCGGGTCTTTCTCAGCGTCAACCCCGTTGGGGAAGCGGCGCCGATGACCCTTTTCATGTACCGGCAGAACCGCGCAACCGGTGAGCGCCTCTATTTCAACGGCGTCGACGGCCTCCTGGCCGAGGGCGAGATCACCGATCTCTTCGGCTACGGTCAGGCCTTGCCAATCTGGACCCCCACGGTCCAGCGCCTCGAACTGCTCGGACCCTCCGCAGCAGCCTTCGGTCCCGCTCCTTCGCTGGAGACCGGCCTGTTCATGTGGGTCACCGAGGTCCGTGATGTGACCGGCACCATGGTGATGCGGCGCTCCGCCGCGATGTTCAACGTCGTCGAGCAGACCGTCAGCGTGATGGACAACGTCTCGACCGACACCACCTGGATGGCAAACTCCCTCTACGTCCTGGCCCGGCCGATCTTCATCGAAGACGGCGCCACCCTGACCATCGAGCCGGGAACCGTCATCTTCGGCGACACCGGGAACCGTGGAACCTTGGTCGTAGCCCAGGGCGCCAAGTTGATGGCCGACGGCACGGCGATGAACCCCATCGTCATGACCTCGTCCAACGAGTTGGGCCAGCGTGCCGCCTCCGACTGGGGCGGCCTGATCATCAACGGCTACGCACCGATCAACGTCCCGGGCGGCACCTCCGAAGGTGAGGGCGACACCGGGTCCTACGGCGGCGGCGACAACCCCGATCCCGAAGACAATTCCGGTGTTCTCCGCTACGTGCGCATTGAATTTGCCGGTATCGAGTTCTCCCCCGACAACGAGCTCAACGGCATCGCCTTCCAGGGCGTCGGCCGCGGCACCGTCGTCGACCATGTCCAGGTCCACTTCAACGAAGATGACGGCATCGAGATGTTCGGCGGGACAGTCGAATTCAAACACATGCTGATGACCGGCATCGCCGACGATTCGGTCGACTGGACCGAGGGCTGGCAAGGCAAGGGCCAATTCGTCGCCGTCGTCCAGTACGGCGCCGACGCCGACCACGGCGTCGAGGCGGACAACTGGGAACAGGACAACGACGCCGAGCCCCGCGCCAACTCCCGTATCTACAACTGCACGTTCATCGGCTCCGGCGGCACCGGCGATAAGGGTGACGACGGTCTCAAGCTGCGCCGCGGTACCGGCGGCGATTTTCACAACTGGATCGTTTACGGCTTCCGCGAGACTGGTCTGACCGTCGATGACGAAGCGACCTACGCACAGGCCAACAGCGGCGGCCTGGTCCTCGAAAACAGCATCATCGCCGGCAACGGCGCCTGGACCGGCAAGGACAACCTCGACGCTGACGCCGAAGGCGACTGGCAGGGCTCCGACGTCTGGTTCACCGAGACGATGGGCAACAACCGCACCATCGACCCGATGCTGGCCGACCCCTTCTACGGCATTGCCCCCGACCTCAGCCCGATGCCCGGATCCCCCGCCCTCGATATCAACTTCGTGCAGTCCCCGCCCGACGACGGCTTCTTCGAGCCGGTCGACTATCTCGGCGCCGTCGGCCCTGGCCACAACTGGACCCAGGACGCCTGGATCAACTGGTCGAAGAACTGACGGTAAGGGAATAGAAGGAGAATTCCATGAAAAAAGCACTGATCTTGCTGACGCTCTGCTGCCTGCCTCTTTCGGCCGGCGCCCAAATTTTCACCGCTTCCTTGACGGGTGACGCCGGCACCGGCTTCGCCAACCTCGTCATCAACGGTGACACCATCGATTACTCGATCGTCACCTCCGGCCTCGACCCGGCGCCCTCGAGCGCCACGGTTGCCGACGGAACCGACAGCATCGACCTCAACGCGGTCTTCGTCGGAGGCAGCGCCTTCGGTTCGGCCGACTCAGGGCTCGCCGCCTCGATCGTCGCCGATCCCGCCGCATGGACCGTCACGGTCACCAACGGTACCGACGCTCTGGCAGGTACCCTGATCGGTGGCGCCGATGCCGCCGGCACCACCCTGGCCTTCCCCGTAGCCGCCAACGTCTCCGGCCAGGCCGGGACCAACTTCGTCACCGACGCCCGCCTGGTCAACCTCGGCTCGGCGACGACGGTGACTCTGGACTATTACAAGTCCTCCGCCGACGGCATGGCCGTCCCCACCGCCACCGCCGAGGTGACACTGGCCGCCGGTGAGCAGGCCGTGCTCAACGACATCGTCGCCGCAACCTTCGACAAGCCCGGCACCAAGGGCGCCGTCGTGGCCACCTCCGAAGGCTCGGTCATCGGGTCCATGCGGATCTACAACGATCAGAGCGATGTCGGCCTGGGAACCTTCGGCCAGTACCTCAAAGGCACGGACATCGATGCGGCCCCGACTTCAGGCACGATGCCCTTCCTCTCCAACGAGGATGCCGCCAGCGGCGCCGGCTACCGCGCCAACATCGGCTGGTTCAATGCCGGTGATGCCACGGTGACGGTGACTTTCACCGCGTATGACACCGATGGCTCCATGCTGGACGAAGTCTCCTTCGCCGTCGCTGCCATGGCCCAGGAACAGTACGCCGTCTCCGCAGCCAAGCTCTTCCCCTCCCTCAACCCCCACGGCGACTTCTTCGTCATGTACACGGTAGCCGGAGCTGACGGCCTGTACGTCTACGCCTCGGTCGTCGACAATATCAACGGCGACGCGATCTACATCGCCGCCGAATAATCCTATTCCTCAAATAGATACCTCTCCATTCGTCATTGGCCCCGGCATCCCGCCGGGGCCGCTTTTTCTTCTGTTCGCCGTCCAGGTCCTTTCGCTCGACAGCTGTTACGATTGAACCGTGACACCAATCTCGCCTTCCGTAATTCTCGTGCTCGCCGCTGCCCTCGGACCGGCCACGACGTTTGATGTCGTCGAGGTCAGTGGGCGGATCTCGGCCGAAACTCTCCAGAGTCACGTCGAGGTGCTGGCCGGAGACGATTTCGAGGGCCGGGCGCCAGGCACCCCGGGTGGGGAAAAGGCCGCAAACTACATCGAGGCCTTCCTTCGTGCCGCCGGCCTGGCGCCGATCCTCCCGGGGGACTCGTATCGGCAGCCGGTTCGCCTTCACCAGAGTCTGCCGTTGCAGACCACGGTGCTCGAACTGCGGCTGTTTGGTGAAAGCTATCCGCTCGACCTCGGCAAGGACTACCTCTTGCACGCGTGGTCACCCTCGAGCATCATTCCGCTACCGGTGCCCGTGATCTTTGTCGGCCACGGCATCGTCGCCCCGGAATTTGACCACAACGACTACGGTGAGACCGACGTCCGCGGCGCCGTCGTCGTCTACATGGCAGGACGCCCACCCTGTCTGGCCGACCGCCAGTGTGCCGTCTTCAGCTCTCCCGAAAGCAAGAGGCGCACTGCGATGGCCCGCGGCACCGTCGGCACGATTCTGCTGCCGACAGTCCACGGCGCCGCCCAAACCGCCTGGGAGGGCCTCCGAAGGATCTTTGCATTCCCCGGATTGGAACTGCCCCAAGGCGTCTCTCAGATTCCAAGCTTCATCCTGCACCCGGACCACACCGAACACCTCTTCGACGACGCCCTCTTTGATTGGACAGCAGTTCAGGCGATGGCATCGGACGGCACCCTCCGACCCTTTCACCTGCCACTGACGCTGCATTTCAAGGGGCGATTCAGCCATCGTGATTTTGCCTCGCCGAATCTCCTTGGCCTGATCAAGGGCAGTGACGCTCAACTGGCCCGGGAGGTGATCGTCGTCAGCGCCCACTACGACCATTTCGGCATTTCACCGCTCGAGATGGAGGACCGTATCTACAACGGCGCGGTCGACAATGCCCTTGGAGTCGCCGGCGTTTTGGAGATTGCCCGGGTCGTGGCCGAGTTGCCCCGCGCCCCGCGGCGATCCATTCTCTTCGTATTGACGACCGCCGAAGAGGAGGGCCTGCTCGGCGCCCGACATTTTCTAAAAAATCCGCCAATGCCGACGTCGCAGATGGCCGCGGCGGTCAATGTCGACGGGCTGGCGTTTCTGGACACCTTCGACGACGTGATTGCCATCGGCGCCAATTTCTCCAATCTCGAAGACCACCTCGAGCGGGCCATCGCACCCTTGAGGCTGCGCCTGGGCGAAGCCCCCCCCGACCTCTGGCTTCAGGAGGGATTCACCCGTTCGGACCAGTTGGCCTTTGCCGAAGCGGGCGTGCCGGCCGTGATGATCAGTGAAGGATTCGACTGGGACCACGTTGATCACGACGAAGCGGCGGCAATGGCCCTGAAATGGATGATGACCCGCTATCACACGCCCCACGACGAT
>JAUWTC010000292.1 GCA_030609785.1 Holophagae bacterium | reverse complement strand
GGACTGAGCCCCAAATGCCTCAATTTCGACCTCGGCAATGCCTGTCTGGCCTTTATCAATGGTATGGAAATGGTGTCAACGATGATCGAGCGGGGCCAGATCGAGCGCGGCATCGTGGTCAACTGCGAGAACACTACGCTCGCCCTGACCGAAACCATCAAGAGGCTTCTGGATCCTCGCTCAACCTGGGAAACCTTCAAAGACAATTTCGCAACCCTGACCCTGGGCTGCGGCGCGGTCGCCATGGTGTTGGGCCGGTCTGAGGGCCGTCGGGATGAACATCGTTTCCTCGGGGGCGTCACCGTCGCTGCCACCGAATACAACCGGCTCTGCTACGCCCAGGTCGACAGTATGATCACCAATACCAAGAAACTCTTCCATCACGGAATGGAAGTAGGTCTCAAGACATGGGAACTGGCCAAGGGGACGCTGGGCTGGATGGTTGAAGACCTCGATCACTTCGTCATCCACCAGGTCGGCAAGGCACACACCGAAACCTTTGCAAAGACCATGGGTATTGACCTTCACAAAATCTTCCGTCTCTACCCCCGCCACGGGAACATCGGCCCCGCCGGTGTGCCGATTACTCTGTCAAAAATGGTCGAAAGCGGGCGGGTCAAGGCTGGCGATCGCATCGCCCTGATGGGCATCGGCAGCGGCATCAACTGTACGATGGCCGAGGTGGTGTGGTAGGAGAGCTGTCAGCTTAGCTGCCTGCAATATTCTCAGCGTCACGATGCGGGGCAGGAGCCCCGCGCTCCACAACGCGGGCCCGGTGTGGTATTTCTTCCCTCTTTGTGGCTGTTTTCCTGTGTTTGGTCAGCTATCCAAGGACTCGTCGTTATCCCCGAGGGTTCCGGGCTGCCCGAGGATCGTTTGAATCCTGGCCCGGAGGCGAACGATTTCCAACCCTTCGATGTTGGCGGAATCCCCTCTTGCCGCCAAAGCGTGCTTCCGGAAGGCCAAACGAGTCAGCAACCGGGAGATTACGATTCTCTCCTGGCGAGACGGCCACCAGTCTGCTCTGACCCTGCGTCGGTAATACGGAATGACCCGGCCGGCCCATCCCGGCAGGACGCCCAGTGCCACCTCCTCGGACAACTGCTTGACCAGAATCCGATGTTCACCCCATAGCATCAGGACGAAAGACAGTACGAAGACCAGGTACAAGGGCCCGAGAATCATCGTCGGAAAGACCCAACCGGCCTCAGAGGACATTCTGAGGAGTGCCAGATTCCATCCGCCGTGAAGGGCCACTGCCACTACCAGACCCAAAAACGCCCAACCAACGGCCCCGAAGCGCCGGCCGGTAGTGCGGCCGAGGCCCAATCCGGCACCGACCGTCGATGAGGCGAGGGCATGGACACCGGCGGTGAACAACGTCCTGCCAAGAACAAAGGACTCGGCCTGCGCCTGCCCCATCATGGACCCTGTCCAGAGGCCATACAGGAGGTTTTCCGTCACCGCGAAGCCCAGTCCTACTGCGGTCCCGTACACCAATCCGTCCGTTGGATTGTCGAAATGCTGGGAAAAAACCACAACCAAGAGAATTCCCAGGCCCTTGGCCAACTCTTCAATGATGGGCGCCACGACCACAGCCGTGAGCAAACCGGAACCGAACCAAGCGCCGATGCCGGCAATCAGTCCCCCTGCTGCGAGCGCCAGGCCCGGCGCCGCGACCAGACCCCACAAGAACACCGCCAACAACAGGGGCCAAGGTTCACGGTCATAGCGGTCGATCCACCAGATCAGAACAACGACGGTGGCGAGAAAGACCGTGGCTACGACCATTGTCAGCGCCAGCGTGACCGGGTCGATCGGCATCATGGATGAACCAATTTCAGGGCCTCAATGGGGTGCGTCAAGAAAAACAGGCGCGCAGCCTCGACATCCCGCCTCACCTGCGCTACCAACTGCAAGGTTGTGTCGAAGATCTGCTCGTCTCTCAGGCGTTCCAGAAAATACAACCTGACCCGTTCGTTGTAGACGTCTGCAGTGAAGTCCAGTAAATGACTTTCAATTGTGACACCCGAATTCTCGTACACGGTCGGACGGACACCGATATTGGTCACCGAGGGGAAAACCCGCTGAAAGGACGGGATGTGAACCGCCGTCAGGTAGACGCCCTCTGCCGGAATCTGCTCATTCTCGATTTCTACGTTGAGGGTCGGGAAACCCAGTTTTCGTCCCAGTTTCTTGCCCAGCAGTACCTTCCCATCACCAAAAAAAGTCCGGCCCAACATCCGTGCGGCATCTTCGACTTGTCCGGCCACCACCGATTCCCGAATCCGGGTCGATGAAACCAACGAGCCGCCGTCTTCAACGGTCGGCCAGGCCTGGGCTGTGAAACCGAATTTCTGCCCTTGGGCCACCAGGAGTTCGACGTCGCCTTCCCTGTTTTCTCCAAAGCGGAAATTGGCGCCGACAAAAACCTCTCGAGCGTGGAACCTCTCGACCAACACCTTTTCGATAAAGGTCTGAGCACTCATCCTGGAGACGTAATGGGTAAACGGAACCACCGCCACCGAGTCCACCCCGGTGTGGCGCAGGAGTTCCAGACGCTGATCGATGGTCGTCAGCAGTTTCGGCGCCTCGGCCGGTCGGAGGAGGGTGATCGGATGCGGGTTGAAGGTCATGAGAATCGAAGGGGCATCGATTTCTTTGGCCCGCGCGACCGCGTGGGATATCACCTTTTGGTGGCCGATGTGGACCCCATCGAAATTTCCGATTGAGATCACCGCCCCACGCGGCAGGTCGTCTCCCCCGAGAGGGTCACGCAGAACTTCCATAGTCATCCCAGCACCGGAAGCTCGATCGATTCAGGCGCTCCGTCGATCACCCTGGTCATGGTTCCAACCAGATCGTAGGGGTGGGCCTCAGTGATTTCGACCTCGACCAGGCTGCCGGCAGGCGCCGTACCGTCATTGATCAGAAGCCGCCCGTCAATTTCGGGGGCCTGACGCCCGAGCCGAGCCGCCGTCAGCAACTCCATCTCTTCAAGCGGACCCTCAACCAGAGCTGGGAGGCGATCCCCCACCAGACGTTGGTTCAGTTTGAGCGAGATCGGCTGTTGCAGTCCCATCAGCCGTTCCAGTCGTTCCCCCTTGAGGTCTTGGGGGATCGGATCACCCAGTTCAGCTCCGGGATTTTCCTCTTGCCAGGAATAGGTGAATGCCCCCATGTGGTCGAATCGGATCTCTTCGACAAAATTCTCCAGAGACGCAAACTCGGCCTCGCCCTCGCCGGGGAAACCGACGATGAAGGTGGTGCGGACGGCCAGGTCCGGGACCTTGGCCCGTGCCGTTTCGATCATCTTCCGGAAAGACACAGCATCCCCCCCCCTTTTCATTGCCTTGAGCACGGTTCGATCTGCGTGCTGGAGGGGAATGTCGAGGTAGGACAGAAAGCGATCCTCTGCCGCCATCAAATCGAAGAGGCCTTCGTCCAACGTCGATGGATAGGCGTAAAGAAAGCGAATCCAGGGGATCGACGTCGACTCGAGGATCGCCTCAACCAACCGGCGAAGTCCCTCCTCGCCGAGGTCGAGATCCTCTCCGTATCGAGTGGTGTCCTGAGCGATCAAGATCAGTTCCTTGATTCCTGCGCTCTCGAGGCGTCGCGCATCGGCAACGAGGTCTCCAAGCCGCCGCGACCGGTAACGGCCCCGCATCGCGGGGATATGGCAAAAAGTGCACGGGTTGTTGCAACCCTCGGCGACCTTGAGGTAGGCGTGACCTTTTGTCGAGAGCAGGCGTGGTTGGCTGTGGTCGTAGAGACGTATCGCGCCGTGTTGATCGGGGAAAGACCCGTCGCTTTCCCCTCGAACTGCCTCGAGGATGGCCTCGAGTTGATCGAGACCGACGAACGCATCGATCTCGGGGATCTCCTGCTGCATCTCCTTGGCGTAGGCCTGAACCATGCACCCGGCGACGACCAGACGCTTGACGGTCCCTTGTCGTCTGGCCTCGGCCACTTCCAGAATCGCTTCGAGGGACTCCTTCTTGGCCTCAGTGATGAAACCACATGTGTTGACGATGACCACGTCGGCCCGAGTAGGATCTGGAGTCACAGTAACCCCATCACGCCGAAGATGACCGAGCATCACCTCGCCATCGACCAGATTCTTGGCGCAGCCGAGCCCGATCATTCCCACCGAAACATCGGGGCTTTTAGATTTTCCACGATCAAGCGCCATCAACCCTCCAGGATCGGGAATTGTACCCCAACCCTGCGGAGCCGGAACCCAAGAGGTTCCGGCTCCCCAGGGTCACTCAGGAAGGTGGCTGACAACCGCCTCGGCCGCCTGCATCGAGGCGCCGGGGCCGCCGAGTCTTTCTCGCACCCGCGCCAAGGCAACAGGTTGTCTGCCGCCACCCGTATTCATCAGCTCAACCGCCAAGCCGGCCAAAACCTCGGGATTCCAGCGATCTTGAAGCACCTCAGGCACCGCTCTATCCTCGAGAATCAGGTTGACCAGGGCGACGTGAGGCACTTTGACCAATAATTTCGCGAGCCACCAGGAGAGAGGCTTGAGCCGATAGCCGACAATCAT
>JAUWTC010000025.1 GCA_030609785.1 Holophagae bacterium | reverse complement strand
TCGGCACCATGCCCTGCCCAACCTTGTCCTTGAATGAGTGGCAGCGCTGAAGTAGACCCATCGATGTGACGGTCGAGAGGTACCAGGTCAATTCCGTGATCTCGGGAATGTCCGATTGCCGGTACAACACACTTCTTTTGGGGTCCAGACCGAAGGCTAGAAATGCCGCGGCCAGATCATCGACCAGCCCACGGAGACGCCCAGGATCCTGAACCGTCGTCAGGGCATGGTAATCCGCCAAAAAATAGAAGCCCTCATGCTTCTCCTGCATCTCGATGAACTGGCGGATCGCGCCGAAATAGTTTCCGATATGGAGAACGCCAGAAGGCTGAACGCCCGAAAGTACACGCATCATCACCTCGCAGCCAGGGAGTTTAACCTATGCATTGCCTATTGCGCAGGGTTGCCCCCGGTGATCAGCCTCTCGGTCCAGGAAGTTGCAATGAGTGGCCGTGAATTCTCTCCCTGCGCGAAAGGCTCACCCACCCGCCGCCAGCGGTAGCCAACGAATGGCGGCTAGTGCATGGACACAGTAGGATAGTGCGAAGTCGCCGGGAGGATACGATGATTCGATGGATGCAATCCAGAATTCCTAATCACCAGATCGAGTTGTTGACGCCAACGGAGATGATGAAGCGAAGCGTGTTGTGCTTCGCCGTGGTGCTGCTGGCAATACCAACGATGGCGACAGATGGCTCCGAGCTCAGCCTGGCGTCCGACTCCTGGCCCCCGTTCACCGACGATCCACCGGGGCAAAGGGTCGCGGTCGAACTCGTTCACACCGCCCTCGAACGCGCGGGAATCAGTGCGACCACATCAGTGGTGGACTGGAAAGAAGTCGAAAGAGGCCTCCGGACAGCAACCTATGACGGGAGCGCAGCGATGTGGCGAAATGAGCGACGGGAACGGGACCTTCTTTTCTCCGAACCGTATCTCGAGAACCGATTGGTGCTCATAGGCCGCAAGGGCAGCGAGGTGTCGGCCGCACGCATTTCGGATCTCGCGGGCAAGCGGGTCGCTGCGGTCGGGCGCTATGCCTACGGTGATGAGATCAAAAAGGCCGATGGTGTACTTTTCGTCAACGGGCGTAACGACCAGGACAACCTCGACAAGCTGCTTGCAGGCGAGGTGGAGTACATGCTGGTCGATGAACTCGTCGCCCGCTATCTCGTGGCCTACCAGCCGGAAGAAGCCGCCTTGAAGCTCGAGATCGGGTCCACTGTATTGGCTCGTCGCATGCTCCATTTCGCCATCCGGAAAGAGATTCCCGGGGCCGAAGAAATCGTCGCGACTTTCAACCGCGAGATCCGCGGAATGCTGTCCGACGGCACCTACGCCGAGATCCTCCAGGTGGGTTGGATCCGGGTGGACGTGGACGGCGATGGTCTGCTCGAGTTGGTGGCCCTCGGGGACCGTGTGGGCGAAAGGCCGCCAGGCACAGTCTACGACGTGTTCGGCGAGATCCCGGAGGAAACTCCGATTGAGGAGCAACGCGTTTTCGTCCAGGGCAATATTTACAAAGGCTGGGATGCAATTCCGGACGCCTACAAGGGCCCGACAAGCCAAATGGATTTGTCTTTCAAGAGAGGCACCACGCTCGGCACACTCAAGTTCTAAAAAGGGCCTTTATATTTTGGGTACCGGTTTCGATCAGCCCGTGTCTCCCCCATCGCGCAAATCGCCGAGAATCTCCTTGACCATCCCCGGCCCCGCGTAGATCAATCCGGTGAAGACCTGGACCAGAGTAGCGCCGGTGTCCAGTTTCTCCTGAGCCTCTTTGGCGCCCATGACACCCCCAACGCCGATCACGGGCAGGGCGCCTCCGAGGTGTTCACAAATCGCTGCAAGAATCTCGGTCGAGAGTTCGCTCAGGGCGGCGCCGCTCAAGCCCCCGTCCTCCGACGCCGCAGGATGCCCATCAACGCCCGCCCTGCCGATCGTCGTGTTGGTGGCGATGATGCCGTCCAAGCCGGACTCGACGATGACGTCGACAGCGGTCTTCAGCTGATCCGGCTCCAGATCCGGGGCAAGCTTGACCAGCACCGGGACGCGGCGGCCGAGGTCGTGCTCGAGAACCTCTTTGCGGGCGGCAGCCCCCCCCAGCAGTCCTGAGAGGAAGTGTCGTTCCTGAAGTTGGCGCAATCCGGGAGTGTTCGGCGATGAGATGTTGATTGCCAGGTAGTCGGCGAGGGGGGCAAACACATCCATCAGAACCGTGTAGTCCTCAACCGCGGCCTCGAGGGGGGTGGTCTTTTGTTTGCCGATGTTGACGCCGAGACTGACGCCCCCTGGCCTGCTCCCCCCCAAGCGCTTCGACACCCATTGTGCTCCTCGACCGGGAAAACCCATCCGATTGATCAGCGAACGCTTCTCGGGCAGGCGAAAGACCCGCGGCCGAGGGTTGCCCGGCTGAGGCTCTGGGGTCACCGTGCCCACCTCGATGTGTCCGAAACCTAAAGCAGCGAGACCCCGCCAACCCTCCCCATCCTTGTCATATCCGGCAGCCAGCCCGACGCGGTTGGGAAAACGAATGCCGAAGGCCTCGACCGGTTCGGCATCCCGAACAGAATACTGAGCTGCCAAAGCCGCTCTCAGGGGCGGGATGGCGCCGGCACGGGCGATCGCCTTCAGGGCCAGGGCGTGTGCCAGTTCGGGTTCGAGGCGAAACAGCAGGGAGCGAGTGAGGGGATAGAGCATATTTCTTCCGGCCGAGAGTTTACACAAGCCGGCGGCGTTTGGCAGGGGCAGCGGCAGCGTCGGGTTCAGCTATCAGCGACAGGAGCAGCCGGCAGCGCCAGGGAAAGCCAACGCCGGCGTTAAAACCTAAGAGCGCCCGACACCTCCGACGGGGCGTGCCGGGTGCGGCTTTCTTCATCGGGCAGAACTCCCGACTATTCCGCCATTACGATGAAAGCCGACACCGGGCAACCCACGGCGCCGCCCTCAGCGACCGAGTCTTCGCCAACGCCGTAGGCCGCCGAGGTCATTTCCCGGAGGGGCGGTTGCTACCCAAATACTGAAATGACGCCCCTCTGGGAAAGGGCCGAGCGGGGACGCGAAGCGTTCCCGAAGGCCGGTGTCAGAGGTCAAAGTAAATCGGCGAGGGACCAAGCACGACAGACGCGGAGTCCGGAACCTCACCGGGTCGCCCGTCTCGATCCACAACAGCTCGAGGGACTCCGGGAAGTTCTACCCGGGCCCCTGGCTCAAGAGCCCAGGCCACCAACCGCTGCCCGCCATTTGTTTCGAACCGAAAGACGTATGTGCCCTCAGCAGTGGGCACGGGGCCCATCGATGTCGTCCCGTCCAACTGGGCCGCCAAGGTCTTCAAAGCCCGATACGAGGGACGAAGCCTCAAAGCCCCATCCGGTTCGAAGGTGCTCAGTCCGTAGCCCCGTGCGGCCAGCCGCCACCAGTAGATGCGCTCGACCATGCCGGTCGTCAAGGCCAGCACGTAGTATCGGGTCAGATAGTTCGCCTGGGCCTCCTCATCAACCGAAACCGAACGCCCGGCGGGCGAATGAGGTCCTTCCCACAGCGGCCAGTTGACCTCGGTAATCCACGATCGCGGGCTCGCGAGCCTCGCCGTGTCGCAGATGGCCTTCAGAAGCGTCACCTTGCCGACCGTATCCAAACCCATCTGCGGATTCTCCGGCGCTCCCCGACGGTCGACATACAACAGGCTGGCGACGGCATCGAAGTGTACCCCCGGCCTCTTCCACTGCAGTGCGGCCAGCGTCGCCTGAAATTCGAAGTCAATCACTCCGGGACCGAGGATCTCGACCTCGGGGTAGTTTCTAAGGATATCTGTGGCCGCTCTGAGCAGGTGGGAGTACTCTCGGGAGGTCCACACGCCCCACTTTGATCGGTTGATTGCATGGCCGACGATGAAGTGCCGCCCGTACGGGGTGAAGGTTCGAGCCAGCCGTTCGACCGCCTTCTCCCACCGAGGCAGATCTGTGACCAGCTCTCGGTTCTGAGGCAGGCTGAACGCAACCTCGATGCCAACGTCGCAGAGCCTCTGGGCCAATGCCTCCTCGGATTCGTAATCGTCGTCCCAGGGATGAAGCCGCAGGAGGACGTGTCTGACACCAAGACCCTTCAGGGCATCGAAGTGGGCCTCCGGGTCATCGGGACAAGGGCGAACAGCCACTCCGAGCCCCTGGAATGGAGTGGACTCCTGCCACAAACCGGCCTTCAGTTCGCGATATCGCGACAGTACCTTGGGCGCCGCCCCCAGCACGGCGGCAAAATCGGCGAGGTGATCCGGTGCATCACCCAGTCGTATCCTTATTTTCTGCCATTTCGAGGCATGCTGGTGGGGCTGATCCGAAAGGCGATCCCATACCGCCTGGTCACGAATGGACGAGCCCTCCCCCGCCGCCGGAATGTGCGCGTGGTGCTTGCCGCCTTGCGAAGCTTTAGCCGTCGTCCCCTTGCCTCTCAGAGTGTTCTTGATCTGGTGTTTGAGGATGTAGCCCCGGACCGAGAGAACGTAGAACCACCATCTGGGGCTCCACCGTGGCGGGACCAGCCCCCAATAACCCTCGAGGTACGCCTCACGGTGATGCCTCTGGACAACTGGAAATCGGCAAATGTCTCGAGAGCGCCGCCATAGTCCGAGCCGCTTCTTGATCTTGGCCCTGTTGAAATCGACCAGAAATAGACCCAAGGCCCCGTTTTCATTGGGCTGAGCGAGGACGTTCCCAAGAGACAGGTCCCGATACCAGATACCGGCATCGTGGAGAGATCGAGCCAGTGCGCCGAGGCGACGCAAAAAGTCCTGTTCGTCAACCGCCGGAAAGTGGCCTGCATCAGGCCGATTCTGGAGATGTCTGAAAAAATGCCGAACCTCGTAGGCCGGTTTCAACAGTTCGGCAACATAGTGGGAGTTCCCCTGGGCTTCGGTCGACTCTGCGAGGACCATGGGTTCAGGGGTCGGCAGGCCGGCCTCGATCAAGGCTTTGGCGATGCGCCACGAGCGGGTTGCCTTGCTGCCTCTCAGGCGTCGGTCGAGTGCACGGCGCCACCCGTGGTTCCGAAACTGCTTGACGACCACCGATCGGGGACCAACCGGTGTCGGCATCGACGATTCATAGATGTAGTTCCGGCCCCAGTGAATGGTCGTCACCGCCGATGCCGGGTCCAGGATATGTCGAATGGCGGGTTCGGGGTCCGGACCGCCAATCCATGCGGCGAACTCGCCTTCGAGGTCGGGCCACCGGAAGGCCCGAAAACCAGCTCCGGCGTCTCCCCTATCCGAGGTGGTCATGACGTTGTTAGCCCGCACTTCTCACCGATTTTCGTCGCGAGACGCCCGAGACGTCGTGCATTGTTGAGTTTCTCGGAACTCGGCCGACGCAGGCGTACTTGACAGTCCGTTGAGGAGGACGAGTTGCGAAAAGCACAACAGGGTATGGCGTATCGGGCGTCACAGTAGATCATCGGTGAGAAGTGCGGGTTAGGCCCTCGATTACGGTCGGGGCTGCCTGCAGGGCCTCATCCAAACGCTCAACATCGGGGCCGCCGGCCTGTGCCAGATTCGGACGCCCACCGCCCCGGCCACCGACGATTTCGGCCAGAGGTTTGACGATCTCACCCGCCTTGAGGCTCGATACCAGGTCCTCGGTCACGGCGACCAGCAGGGTGGCCTTGCCGCCGGACTCCATGCCCAGCACCACCACGCCGCTTCCCAGCCGCTGCCGCAGGGTGTCTGCAAGATCCCGCAACTCGGAGGACGACATCTCAGGGGCATGGCGAGCGAGCACCGCAACGCCGTCGATTTCAGTTCGAATCTCGTCGTCGCCTCCGCCCCCTGTCGCCAATTTGTGCTTCAGGGATCGGACCTCTTCTTCCAATGCGGCCAGGTGGGCGTCTCTCTTTTCCAAGAGGCCGCCCAGACCTTCGAACGAGGTCTGGTAGCGTCCGGCCAAATCGGCGGCAATCCGGATCCTCCCCTGAAAGAACTCAACCGCAGCCCGACCGGCCACTGCTTCGATCCTCCGAACGCCGGCCGCAACCCCCCTCTCTCCAAGAATGACAAATGCGCCGATGTCACCGGTTCGCCGGACGTGACAGCCGCCGCAGAGTTCCCGTGAGAAGTCACCTTCACCAACAGAGACAACCCGGACGGTCTCACCGTATTTCTCGCCGAAGAGAGCCATCGCCCCGAGTCCCCGCGCCGCGTCGACGGACATGTACTGTTTGGTCACGGCCTCGTTGCCGACAATCGCCTGATTGACTCGCCGTTCGATCTCTTGCAACTGGTCGAACGACACTGGCTCGCCCCAGTTGAAGTCGAACCGCAAGCGGTCGGGATCGACCAGGGAACCCGCCTGCTGGGCCGCATCGCCCAAGACTCCTCGCAGAGCGGAATGGAGCAGATGCGTGGCCGTGTGATGGCGCTGCGTGTCCAATCTCTCGGAAACCGCGACCGCGGCGATCACCCCTGCTCCGACCGCCAACCGGCCTTCTTCAACCGTGAGGGTGTGGACTATCATACCCTCCAGCGGCTTCTGGGTGTTTGTGATGACCGCGCTGCCCCCATGCCATTTGAGACGGCCCTGGTCGCCTACCTGTCCGCCGCTCTCGGCGTAAAAGGGAGTCGCCTCGAGGACGACTTCCCCGGAGGACCCTTGGACGAGTTCTTCAACCTCGCCCTCCACGTCGAGAATGGCGACGACTCGTGTCTCCTGCTCGAGCGAGTCGTAGCCCTCGAAGATCGACTTCACGCCCCTCTCGGCCAACGCCTCGTATTCCGCCCTCAATCGAGCTTGCACATCGCCCTTCCACGACGCCTGTCCGCGCTCCTTCTCTGCGTTGAGAAATGCGTCAAATTCTTCACGGTCCAGACTCAATCCCTCCTCCTGGGCGAACTCCTCCAGAAGCTCGACCGGAATGCCGTGGGTCTGATACAGGTTGAAGGCCAACTCACCGGGAACTACCGTCTCTCCCTGGCGCTTGATGCGCTCCAGTTCTCGTCCGGCGACGTCGGTCCCCGCATTGAGCGTTCGGGCAAAGCGCTCTTCTTCCTGGCGTAATTGAGTGGTCACGACGCCCTGTCGTTCGACGATGTCTGGATAGATGTCACCCATCTCGGTGACGACAACAGGCACCAATGTATGAAGAAAGGCGCCGTCCAGCCCCAGTTTCCGGCCGTATCGAAGCGCCCGCCTGATGATCCGGCGGAGAACGTAGCCTCGCCCCTCATTGGACGGAGCGACACCGTCGGTCATCAAAAATACCGACGCCCGAATGTGGTCGGCGATCACCCGATAGGCCGCCGCCAGGCTGTCGGTCGGGGAATAGGGCCTCTCCACCAGGACGCCGATTGCATTGAGAATTGGAAGGAAAAGGTCGGTTTCGTAGTTGCTTTCGACTCCCTGGAGAACGGCCGCCAATCGCTCCAGACCGGCGCCGGTGTCAATCGAGGGCCGGGGCAAAGGATGCAAGGCCCCCTCGATGTCCCGTTCATATTGCATGAAGACCAGATTCCAGATCTCGATGATGTCGTCGCCGTCACCGTTGACCAGAGGGGCACGGTCATCGGCCATCGGATCGCCACCGCGGTCGTAGTGGATCTCCGAACAGGGACCGCAGGGCCCAACCTCGCCCATCGACCAGAAGTTGTCCTCGTCGCCGAAACGGAGAATCCGATCTCGCGGGGCGCCGACCTTTTCCCACAGGACAGCCGCCTCGTCATCATCGGTGTAGACGGTGAACCACAATCGCTCGACGGGCAGTTGGTAGACATCGACCAGAAGGTCCCAAGCGAACCGAATGGCGTCTTCCTTGAAATAGTCCCCAAACGAAAAGTTGCCCAGCATCTCGAAAAATGTCTGGTGTCGGGCGGTGTAACCGACGTTTTCCAAGTCGTTGTGCTTGCCGCCGGCCCTGACGCATTTCTGGGACGAGCAAGCCCGGCTGTAAGCACGCATCTCGCGCCCGGCGAACACGTCTTTGAATTGGTTCATCCCGGCGTTGGTGAACAGTAATGTGGCGTCACCCGCCGGCATCAGTGTTGACGATGCAACTACCTGATGTCCTCGGTCCTCAAAAAAGTCAAGAAATGCCTTCCGGATTTCCCGGCTGGTCATCGATGGCATGATCTGCGGCCTCCCTTATAACGCACTGACGGCCCACTGCACGGCGGGCCTCTTCGGGCTCAAAGCCCCTGCGGAGCAGAGAGCTTATCATCAGCGAGCGCCCCTCTCCAGTCCGCCACCAACCGTCCCGGGCACGGACTGAGGCCCGTCGAAGCGCCGTCGCCATCGCCTGATCGAGGACCGCTTCCGGAAGTTTCGAGGCTTTTACCGAAATCGCCTCGTCTACACCCCTGGTCGTCAGCTCCGCCCGAATGCGGCCCGGACCCCAACCCCGTGACGGCGCCCTCAGCTCGGCAAACCGATCGGCAAGGGTGGCGTCATCGAGGTAACCCATTTCGGCACAGCGGCCAAGGGTGCGCTCGATTGCACTGGGGCTGAAGCCCTTCTTTCCCAACCGGACGGCCAACTCCGCTCGGAAATAATCTCGCCGGGACAGCATCTTCAGTGCCGCCAGAAACGCCCGTGAGGTTTCACGCTCCATCAAGGTAGCTCCCACCTCAATAAAACCTTCTGCGCGAAGCGCACAACCTAGGAGCGTGGCCCGGATTGGCTCATTCCCGCAGCCTCGTTCAAATCGTTGACCTCATGGAGCCAATCCGGTTCACTGTCCTAGCCTTCCTGATTTCCGAATTCAAACGCGGAATCTTCGGAAAAAGCCTCGGACCCCTCTTCGCCACCTATTTCCAGGACGCCGTCCATCTCCTCCTGGGAAATGTCGGAAGTACTTTGGATGCCCTGAATCTTGAGTTTGAACTCGTCCGGGTTGGTCGCCCGGCGCAACGCCTCTTCCAGCGTAATCAGCCCGTTCTTGTAAAGCAGGTAGAGTGACTGGTCAAAGGTCTGCATCCCATACTGCGACGTACCCTGGCTGATCGCATCCCGGATCAGCTTGGTTTTTTCCTTGTTTTCAATGCAGTCCTTGATGTAGGCCGTCGAAATCAGGATCTCGACTGCCGGAACCCGGCCCAGGCCGTCGGCACGAGGCATCAGACGCTGAGAGATGATCGATTTGAGTACCGAGGCCAATTGGATTCGAATCTGTTTTTGCTGGTGCGGCGGGAAGACCGAGATGACGCGGTTGACGGTCTCGGTCGCGTCCAAGGTATGAAGAGTCGACAGGACGAGGTGGCCCGTTTCCGCGGCCAGGAGCGCGGTTTCGATCGTCTCGTAGTCACGCATCTCGCCGACGAGGATGACGTCGGGATCCTGACGCAGGGCCGACCGAAGGGCGTGAGTGAAGTTCTTTGTGTCAACGTCGATTTCTCGTTGATTGACGATGGACTTCTTGTCCCTGTGGAGGTACTCGATGGGATCTTCGATCGTCATCACGTGTTCGATGCGGCGGGTGTTGATGTGATCGATCATCGCCGCGAGAGTTGTCGATTTCCCCGAACCGGTTGTTCCCGTCACCAGAACAAGCCCTCGCTGTTCCTCACAGATCTTTTCCAGAACGGCCGGCAGCTGAAGCTCCTTGAAGTTGAGGATCCGAGACGGGATCAAGCGCAAGACCATGCCGACCGAACCCCGCTGCTGGAAGATGTTGACACGGAATCGTCCCAGCCCAGGAACGCTGTACGCAATGTCGGTTTCAAGAAACTGCTTGAAGCGCTCCTTCTGCCGCGAGGACATCATGGAAAACGCCATGGCGATCGTGTCCTCCTGCATCAAGCGCTTGAATTCAGTCAGCAGCTGAAGCTTGCCGTCAATTCGAACGACCGGGTGGGCGCCCACCTTGATGTGAACGTCTGAGGCCTTCCTCTCGGCAGCGGCCTTGAGGATGTCATTGATGTGCATGCGGTCCTCCCAATAGAAACCTGGTCATTGTTCCAAACGAGTTTACCTTGGACCCGGCAAAGGCGGAAGTCATCAGCTATCAGCTGTCAGCTTTCAGCAAGCACCCTTCTCCATCGGGGCGTACGGGATGAACGGCGCTGTAGGTGATAATGCCAACGACGACGTACAAACCCAAGAGCGCCAAATACCCCGGACGGGGTGTGCCGGGTGCGCCCTCTCTTCACCAGGCAGAACTCCCGACCAAGCCGTCGATGCGAAGAAGGGCGACACCGGGCTCCCCTCGGCGACACCCTCAGGGATCGAGTCTCGGCTAACGCCGGAGGCCGCCGCTCGTTATTTCTGCGGGGCCGTGTGTTCCTTGCGTTTCTCGCCCCGCTTCGGCCTCGCGGAAATGGCGACGCTGGGCCGGCCCCAGGGCGGACCAGAAGGCCGGGAATGGAGAGCAAGAAATAAGAAATAAACACTGTCCCCAATAGAACTGGCCTTGTTCAACTTTCCAACTTCCTCAAGCCTGGCACCGCTAATAACTACAGAACTGCGGACCTGGCACCTATGTGAGAATCCAAATCAATTAGAAGATCACTGTCCCCTATATTCCCCTATATTCTGTCCTCCTTATTCGATCATCTTCTTCGGATCTGGCGGAAAGTCTATTTCCCCCTCTGGGGAAACCAACAGCCTTGCGTCGCTTGGAACAAAGACGGCCGGCACCCGCCGGCGGAAAAGCTCCCCCTCGGGGATTCCGCACTGGCCTAGAGTGTCCATCACAACAATCAGGTCCCTCTCATCCCGCCACATCTGTGTGCTGTATACATTACCAAGCGAGCACTCCCCAAGATCGCATAGCGGTATCAGCCGTCCTTCCTGGTTCACCACCTCAACGAAATCGGCGAACTCATTGCTAATGATAAGAAACAGACGGCCAGACACCACGAACACCCCTTCAACCAAACCGTCAATCGATTCATATCTGAACTCGTGACCCCACGCTGAGAGCATCTGAAAGCTCGGCGTGGGCGCGTAGGTTTTGCACTCGGGTTCTTCGCAGAGAAAAAACGCTCGGACCTCAACACCGCACGGCAACGACAGTTTTTCTTCACGGTACGAGGGTTTCCAAAAACAACCCTGCACCACCGCCAAGAAGGCGATCAATGCTGCGCAGGACCAAGTTCGCGCCACCACCACTCTTTGTCCTCGCCGACCACCGCGTGATATTGCGGAAAACCAGCTTCCGCAGCATTTCCAGGGACGTCTATCACCTTCGCATCTGGACCATGTCTTTCTTGCAACCATCGAACCGCCTGACTCTTCTGCTTTGCAACGACCAACGCGGAGATCACAGTGTTCCCCGCCTTCTTTGCCAAAGTACGATCCAACTCAGGATTCGAACGAGTGAAAATCTGGAGATTTCCCAGCAAACTCCATGTTGCTTGCGGACGAGCACGGGCAAACGCCTGTTCGAACCTGTTCTTGGTCCAATTCAACCGCTTCCTCCATACTTTCCACCATGGTCGAATGACACCTTCAGCATCGGCCTCAGCCCACACAAGATCTGTAGTCTTCTCCAACTGATAAATCCGCATCCTCTGCCACATTATGTTCTTCTGCTGGCGGTAGGTGTCACCCTCTAGCCCCGAGAGAACCTCAGGGGGCTTGCCGGGTGAGATGACCCAGGTGCCCCCTTCCAGCTGAGCCATTAACTCAGGATAGCTGTCACCCCCAACAATCGCCTGAGGATAATCCTGCTGCTGATCCACCCCTTGGAACCTGATCGCCAGAACCCCATTATTGGAGGCCTCATCGCCGTAGGCATACCACAGCCAAGGGCGGTCTGTGAGGGCATGCGATGTCAAGAATCGATGTGATCGTGGAAGCGTCTCCGACCGCCCTACGGCATCCGGTATGAACCAATTCTGAAGACCCATGGGGTCAACCGAGTTGAACAGGTTCGACCTACAGATAGCCAAGAGGTTTTGCCCATCGATGAACCCCGCAGGATCCCGCTCCAAAAAGCTCACCATCCCCGGCGCATACCACCTGGCCCTGTAGTAGTAGTAATAACCGGCCCCGTCGTAGTTGAAGAAAAGCCCCGACATGACGTCGTAGTCGAGGATTTCAAGCCTGGAATGGTGTCTTATACCCTGCGACCCGGCAGGAGGGACGACGTCCTGGACGCCTGCGAAGGCGGCCAGCGTCTTCGGTGTGGGACCGAACACCGACGGCCTGGTTGTGGTCGCCTCACCAGTCGAGAGGCCAAACAGCAGTACGAGCAGGCAGGCGACCACCAGGAAAATTTCTCTGGCTCGGAAGGCGCTTAATATCACCAAAGGAGTATATCCCGGAGAGAGAATCCTGGGACAGGGGACACAGTCAGCTGCCGCGTCAGAGCGCGAAATGCCAACCCTGTAGAATCTCAGCGATATGCGGATCAACCCCATCCTCGTCCTTCTCCTCGCCTACGGCGCCGTCCTTCTCGTGCTGGCCCGGCGACGCACGGGCGAAAAGCCCGGCTCATTCCTTCTGGCCGGGCGGGCCTTGAGTCTTCCCGCGCTGGTCGCGACGATGGTGACGACGTGGTATGGCGGCATCCTTGGAGTTGGGGAATATGCGTGGCGCTTCGGCGTGTCGACCTGGGTGGTCTTCGGACTCCCCTACTACCTCGCGGCTATCGTTTTCGGTCTCTGGCTCGCGCCACGCCTTCGGCGCTCGGATGCGGTATCCATCCCCGACCTCCTGGATCGGGCCTATGGGCGAAAGACCGCCCTGACCGGAGCCGTCGGGGTGTGGGCCGGAACGATTCCTGTTGCATACCTCCTGATGTTGGCGACTCTGATCCATCAGGTCACCGGATGTCCCCTGGTCCTCGCCACCCTGATCGGCGCCGGATTCTCGTGCTGGTATGTCGGGGTCTCCGGGTTTCGGGCAGTGGTCCGGACCGATGTTTT
>JAUWTC010000280.1 GCA_030609785.1 Holophagae bacterium | reverse complement strand
GCCTCGGGGTCACGGAGCAGGGTCTCGCAATTCTGTTTGGCGGAGACATTGGGCAGGCCGCCATCTCGCCACACCAGACCGAGGCTCCTGGCACGCCCCCGTTCCTTGGCCAGATACATCAGGCGATCCGCTACATCGATCAACCGGGGCCACTGGTCTCTTGATTGAAAGTCCGTCGTGCCCAACGGAATTTGCAGGAATCCGAACGAGGCCCGGATGGGAATAACAGTACCGTCAGAGCCTTCCAGTTGGCATTTGTTGAATCGGTCGAGGATCCTCTGGGCAAACCCAAGGGCGCCTTTACGGTCCATGCCTCTGGCGAGAATAACGAACTCTTCGCCACCCCAGCGAACGGCCTGATCGCACTCCCTCATCTCGTCCGACAGGACGTCCCCACACCGTTCGAGGGCCTGATCGCCGACATCATGACCCCAACGATCGTTGACGGCCTTGAAGTGGTCCAGGTCAATCATCATGATGACGGCGGCGTGGTAATCACCGATGTTGTCGCCAGGACCGAGACGGATAACCTCCCGATTGAGGATCGACATCTCGACCGGCAGAACATCGGCCAGCGCCCGCCGATTTCCCAGGCCTGTCAAGGGGTCGGTTCGCGAAAGTTCCGTCAGTTGGCGGTTCTGTTCCTGGATCCGTCGGTTTGCGGAATCCAGGTCAGAAGTTCGTTGCTTGACTTCGGATTCCAGCCAGATCTGACGTTTCAAGCGTCCTCGGTTTCGTAGCTGGAACATGCCGGCGCCAACGAGGCCGGCCACCAAAATCGCGATCAACTGAAACCAACGGGTTCGGTACCACGGTGGGCGGACGTCCAGATCAACCCAAAGAGGCTTGGCTGAAGGGACGCCATCGTTGTTGACCGCCTGAATCCCGAATCGATATTTGCCCGCTGGAAGGGCATGATACGTGATGTGGCGATCGATCGACGGGGGGCTGAACTGGTTGCCGAAACAGGTCAGAGCCAGGCGAAAGCGGACCAGCTCGGGGGCGACAAAGCTCGGGGCTGCATAGTCGAAGCGGAGGTGTGTGGTCGAGGGATCGATGCGCAACGCCAAGCTGCCGTCCTCTCCGGTAGTGGAGATGGGATGAAAAGCAGGGTGCGTCCTCCCGTTGGAGCGCGCATTCTCCAGCACAACCTCGGGCGCCACCAGGTTCCGGCTCAAAAGGCTGGGGTCGACCACAGTTACGCCGTAGGCCATGCCCAACCACAGACGACCGCGAGAATCCCGCCATGATGCCCCTTCAGCAGCCTCGGTATCTGAGAGGCCTTCATGGGCGGTGAAGGTCCTCAAGACCTCACCATCAGGCGAAATGACCGAAACTCCGTGGGTTGTGCCCGCCCAGATTCGGCCGTTGAGATCCTCAGTCACAGCGATGACCGAACCACTGGGCAGACCGTCCTCGATTCCGATGACCATTCCAGGCCCGTCGTCCTTGACGTCCCGGATCCACAGCCCGGCATCGGTCCCGACCAGTAGCCGGCCCCGGGAGGTCAGGGAAAGGGTCCAGACTCGATCTGTGGGCAGTCCATCATCTTCATCGAAAAGGGTGAAACTCGTCCCGTCGAACGAAGCAACCCCCGTGGCGTCCAGCGCCAGCCACACCCGGCCGTCGGGGCCTTCGGCGATCGAGCGGACCGTTACACCCGGCAGGTCTTCTTCTTGGCCCCAGAAATGCCACTGGGAGCCGTCCCACATCGACAGTCCGTGATCAGTGGCCATCCACATCCCCCCGGCTTTCCGGGGGATGAGGTGACGGATGAAATCGTTTCTCAGTCCGTCGTCGATGCCCCAACACTGCAGGTTTGAATCAGTTCTCCGGCACACCCCGTGATAGGTCCCAACCCATAAAGCCCCTTCGGCATCGTGGGCCAGCGTGAAGACTGCATCGCTCGGCAGGCCGTCCTCGGAACCGAGGGTTGGACCCCAGTGATCACCACACCAGGAGACGACGCCTCCATCGCTCGTCGCCATCCAGGTGCAGCCGTCCTGACCTTCACTGAAAGCCCAGGCAGAATGAGCGGGGAACCCAGTCTCTCTGGTGAATAATGTCCAGGGCGTGGGGGGGATCTGAAAAAGTCCTGCACCCCATGTGCCGACCCACACATTGCCCTCACGGTCTTTCAAGAGGGTGGAGATCTGAAGCCTGTGTTCCCGAGGTTGTAGCAAGATTTCTTCGATCACGCCGTTTTCGTGCTGCCGCCACAGACCCTGATCGGTACCGATCCACAGGCCGCTGCCCTGGTCGTCGGCAAGAAGGGTAATGATCTCGCCTTCAATCTCAGGGTGAGTCCAGAGCACATCGTTCCCCTGGATCAAGCCCAACGTATTGCGCAGGATAGCAATCCAGATATGGTCGGAGTTTTCGGATGCTGCCACCAGACGCTGGTCACCTTTGAGTTCTATCAAGGGGGAGGGGTCGAGTCTGTGGTCGATGCCAAGAGGAACGCGGCCGAGCGCGATGACCCTTTCTCCGAATCCCTTAATCAGGCCGAAGATCGGACTCTCGTCGATCAAAGTCCATTGCCCGTCCTTATATGCCAGGAGGCCTTTGGCTGAACTGACCAGAACGGTTCCATCCTGAAGCGCCTGAATTCCGCTCAGGCGTTGGTCTTGAGGGAGAGGCAGGTCGGGAATAGTCGCGATCGAGGCGCCATCCCATAGCGCTATTCCTGCAAGCTCGGTAGCTATCCAAGCATCAGAACCCTGGGTGTCGACGGCATTGACGACGTTGTCCGGAAGGCCGTCCGCCCGGGTGAACCGCCGAAAAGTCTGGCCGTCGAAACGACAGAGACCCCCCTGGGTCGCTACCCAAATGTAGCCGTTAGCATCCTGGGCTATTCCGGATATCTGGCTTTGCACCAGGCCATCGCGAACGGTGAAATGGCGGGTCGGTCGCCACTGGCATTCGGCCGGTGACGGGGATAACATTCCGACCGCCCACAGGACAGTGACAGCGGCCACCGAGAATTGACGTTTCCAACCCATCCAGCCGATTGTGACGGAATTCAGCCAAAATTGCGAGTGATCACAGTCGCATTTTGCCTCCCGGTGAGGCCGAACACACCCGGGGGCGACGACACGAACACAGTTGAACCGCAAAGGCGCAAAGAGCGCCAAGGAATAGAATTTACAGAACCTTCTTTGTGATCTTAGTGTCTTCGTGGTTCATTTGTTTCTTTGCCGCTTCGACAATCCTGTCCGCAACGATCGACACGGCCTCTTCGACTGGTGGGCTCAGCCGTTCGACCAGATCCAATCCATCGGGCTCAATGCCCCATAGCCGGTAGGTGACCCCCTGCATGTCAGGATAGGTCAGGTTGATCCAGCGCAGCCCCTCCGGGAGACTGAGGTGGTGCACGGTCGCGTGTCGTTGGGGGATGGACATCACCTGATCGTGATCGAGGGTATGAATCGTGCCGGGAGGGTCCCGCCGAACCAGGGCGTCAACCATCCAGATCTGTTCCTCCCCTCGCCAGAAGGACGGGAGGATCAGGCTGTCGCTGCCGCATTCGACCACCCGGAGGTTCGGCGGCAGGGCTCTCTGGGCCAACTCGCGGATGACCATCGGGCCCGCGCCGTCGTCTCCCATCAGAGTGTTCCCGAAGCCAACTACCAGGATTGTCGCCGGCGCCATGGCCATCTCTCCTCCACTCCAAAACGAAAAGCCAGGAAACAGGAATCAGAATAAGAACACAATTGAACTGCAAAGATCGCGAAGACCGCAAAGGGAACGCAAAGGAGGTGTTGAAATATTTATCCTTAGCGCTCTTTGTGTCTTGGCGGTTCAAATCTAGACACTGGGCTCATCGGTGCCGATCAGTCCTCCCTGATCACATGCACCGAGCACGAGATGCAGGGGTCGTAGGCGCGAGCGACCATTTCGAGCTGCAGCTTGATCTGGTCGTCGCTTGGGACCGGAGTTGTTGCCAACATGCTCTCAACCGCCATCCGCAAATCTCGCTCGGTGTTGGCCAGATTCTGAGCCGTCGGCGTGATGACGTTTGCGGAGACCACCAGACCGTCATCGTCAATCTCATAATCGTGGAAGAGCGTGCCCCTCGGCACTTCGATGGCGCCGATACCGCGGCCGGCCGAAACTTCGTAGTCGACCATCTCCGACGCTGCCTCGGGTTGGGCCGCCAATAGGTCGCAGACCTCGATCCCGCGCTCGACACAGTGGACCAGTTCGACAAGCTGCGCCCAGTTGTTCATCAGGATGTTGTCCTTGACGCCGTCGGGAAAGAGAATGTCGAATGCCTTCTTAGTCTGGCCGCCGAGGTACTGATTCCAAAGCCGAAGTCGAGCCAAAGAGCCGACCATGTAGGTCTCGCCAGAGGCCAGAGCGGAGTGCTTGGCATGCGAATGCTCGACCGTGAACTCCTGAATAGTCTCTTGATAGCCGTCGAGGTCGAATTCTTCGCCCTTGGAGGTGCAGATCGAGATCCCGCGAAAGCGAAATGCCTCCTCGTACGGCCGCAAGGCCACGTACAGGGTCGGCTGCGCGGCCCAGTCGGGCACGTCGATCGTGGCCGCCAGGTCGACGAAATCCATCAAGGGTTCGAGAGACGCCTCGAGGTCCCGGCGAATGGTCGCAATCTCGTTGTGGCTCGGCAGCTTTCCGAATCCGCCGACAAGCGTATTGATCGGATGAACTGCGCGGCCTCCGACCAGGGTTTGAATGGAATTGCCCAGTTGCTTCAGCTT
>JAUWTC010000434.1 GCA_030609785.1 Holophagae bacterium | reverse complement strand
TGGTCCTGACAGACGTAAGCTGTCGGTAGACCGTCGATCATTTCATGGTTCTCCGTAAAGGGAGCGAGAGCCTGGACGGTCTTTCCCTGGGCCCCCGGTTCGATCAACAGCACCGATGAGCGAGCCGGCGCCGAGATCCGCACGGTCTCGAGGAGGGCCTGGGTCTTTGGGTCCTTCCGGCCTCCGCAGATCACGATCTCGAAAGCGGGATTGGTCGCCCTCTGAAATGCGTCGATCAGGTGGGTGTGGCCCGAGGGTGATCGGGAGACGCTCTGGCCGAAGGCCGTCATCAGCGCATGGGCCCTGTCTTCGTAACTCGCGTGCCCCGTCAGCCGGCCCAATCGGATCAGGTTGTGCGCCGCGACGGAGTTCCCCGAGGGCATGGCGCCGTCGTAGATCTCCTTGGGCCGGACCAGCAGTGCCTCGTTGTCCGGGGCTGAGAAGAAGTACCCACCCCGGTCCTGATCCCAGAAGAGTTTGTCGGTCTGTTCCTGAAGAGCGACGGCCTGCTTCAAGAAGCGCGGCTCCAGGGTGGCATCGTAGAGTTCCAGCAGCGCCCAGGTCAGGAAAACGTGGTCGTCGAGAAAGGCGGGGATCTCGGCGTGACCGTCGCGATAGCGGTGGAGCAGGCGACCCTTGGAGTCGTCGAGCCGGCTCAGAATGAAATCGACGGCTGATTCGGCGCGACTGACGTACGAGGGTTCTTCCAAGACCGAGCCGGCGCGGGCCAGTGCCGCGGCCATCAGGCCGTTCCAGTCGGTCAAGACCTTGTCGTCCAGCAGCGGACGTGGGCGTGCCGCCCGAGTCTTCAGCAAAATGTTCCTGATGTGGTTGAGACGGAACCGGAGGTCGGCCTCCGAGAGTTCGAGGTCTGCGGCGACGGCATTGAGGTCCCCTTTGAGGTGCAGGATATTATCGACCGACGCCTTGGCCGAGGCCTCGGGAAGGAAGTTCCCGGTCGGGGAGGTATTCCAGACCGTGCGCCCAATGGCGGCATCGTCCTTGCCCAAAACCTCAATCAGATGTTCTTCGGTCCACAGGTAGAAGACGCCTTCTTCACCCTCGCTGTCGGCATCCTCAGCGGAGAAGAAAGCGCCCTCCGGGGATTTCAGGTCTCGCTCGACATAGGCGATGATCTCTCGGGCGGTCTCCGCAAAGTCCTTCCGACCGGTGATCCGAAAAGCCTCGGTGGAGGCCAAGAGCAGCATCGCCTGGTCGTAGAGCATCTTCTCGAAGTGCGGTACCAGCCAATTCTTGTCGGTGGAGTAGCGGTGAAATCCGAAACCGACGTGGTCGAAGATGCCGCCCTGGCGCATTTTTTCCAGAGTGTGGGAGACCATGTCGATAGCCCCGGCGTCCCCCACGTTTTCCCCGTAGGCCAGCAGGAACAGGAGAGTGTGGGGTGACGGGAATTTGGGCGCGGTCCCGAATCCACCCTCTACTGCGTCGTAGCGGGAGCCCAGGTCACGACGGGTTGTGCCGATGGTGGCGGGGCTGATTTCTCCGGGCCGGCCGTGGGCGCCGACGGTCTGGAGGTTGGCAACGATCTGCCCGGCAGACTCCAGCAGCTTCGGCCGATCATCGCTCCAGGCGGCCTGGACTTTGGGAATCAGGTCCATCATGCCCATCCGGCCGAATCGGGCGTTCTTGGGGATGTAGGTCGCTGCAAAGAAGGGCCGCTTGTCGGGCGTCATGATGACGGTCATCGGCCAACCCCCGCTGCCGGTCAGCATCTGGGTGACCGTCATGTAGACCTGGTCGATGTCCGGCCGTTCTTCGCGGTCGACCTTGATGTTGATGAAGGCTGAGTTCATCAAAGCGGCGACCTCGGGGTCTTCGAAACTCTCGTGGGCCATCACGTGACACCAGTGACAGGTGGCGTAGCCGATTGAAAGGAAGATCGGTTTGTCCTGCTCGCGGGCGGCTGAGAAGGCCTCTTCGCCCCAGGGGTACCAGTCGACCGGGTTGTCGGCATGTTGCAGGAGGTAGGGGCTTCGCGATTGTGTCAGTCGGTTGGTGTGCTGCATGGTTTCTCCTGGGTGGATGTCAGACGGGCCGGCACAGGCGGGCATGGCACATACGAGCGCCAGGGCGATGGTCATGGCTGCGGCCAGCCCGCACTTCTTACCGGATTTCGTAGCGAGGCCGGCGAGGTGCTGTGCCCAGTTGGGTTTTCGACCCGAGGGGAGCGGAAGCGTACTTGATAGTACGTAGGGACATCGCGCTTTGCCCGGAGGGCAAACACGGCGAAGCCGTGGAGGTCGCGAAGCGACCAGCGTGGGCTGGAGCACGCCGAGGCGAGAAAACACCGCTGGGTGCTGTGCATCGGCGGCCGCAGCAGAAAGTTGGTGAGAAGTACGGGCTTTGTTCATGCCGAGGGGAACATCCATACGGCACGGGAGATTCCAAGGTCGTCGGTAGGAGCGCCGGAAGGGCGTATCGTGGGGCCGTTGAAGGTTGCGGTCTCGTTGGGATCTCGTGTGTCGGCCCCACGCTCCACCCTCCCGCCGCTCGGGGCGCTTCGCGCCGGGTAGTTGTTTTTGATCGGTTGAAATTAGATACTCAGCCTTTGGAGGAATGCTGACATGGATGCAACGACATACAGTGCTCGACGCCGGGAACTTCGAACGGCTGTTCCCGATGGCGCGATCTTGATCCTCGCCAATGCTGAGGCCCCGAAGAACTATGCCGACAACGTCTACCCCTTCCGCCAGGACTCGAACTTCCTCTACTACGTTGGGGTCAACGAAGCGGACATGGCGGCCTTGCTGTTGCCCGACGGCTCAGAGGTTCTCTTCGGTCGAGAGGAACACCCTGACGATCTGGTGTGGCACGGCCCCCATGCGGTCCTGTC
>JAUWTC010000299.1 GCA_030609785.1 Holophagae bacterium | reverse complement strand
CTTTGCTTTACAAGATGTCAACCGGCCACCAGAAGCCGGCCCAAGAATTCTACCTCCTCCTTCCTCCTGCGGGCCCCCAAGGCCCGCAACTTTTTTGATAAACCTCATAAATAAACCTTATCTGAGGTTCTGCGAACCTTTTCGAACAACCGCCGTTGATCAGTACGAGGAACGAAGGAGGTTCATCATGCATCGAAAAACTCTCGTACTGGCAACTCTCTTGATGGCGGTCTGTCTGGTGGCAGGCGCAACCGACGGCAAGTGGATCAATGTCCACGTGACCGAAAACGAGTCAAATACCAACGTCAAGGTTCACCTTCCCCTGAATCTGGTGCTCTCGGTCATCGGCGCAGTTAACGTCGAGGGCTTCGAGGCTGGCAAGGTCCACCTCCACACCGAAGATATCGACATCGAATGGCTGGAGATCCTCTCCTCCATCAAGGACGCGGTCGACGGCGAGTACCTTGTCGTTGAGTCCGATGAGGCAGACGTCAACGTGACCAAGAAGGCCGATACCATTTTGGTGACAGTCAATCAGAAAATTGATGAAAAGGCCCAGGTCGAAGTCGTGCTGCCAGCGCAGATCATCAACGCCATCCACGTCGACGAAGAGGACCGGATCGACATCGCCGCCCTACTCAAGGGTTTCGACGATCTGCCAGCGGGCGATCTCATTCGGGTGACATCGGCAGAAGCCAATGTGCGCGTGTGGGTGGAGTAGATTATGAACCGGCAGCGCGGCATATCAACCCTGGGATCCATTCTCCTGGCGGCTGTCGCAGGGCTTGGGGCAGCCACCGTGCTGATGGACTGGGTGATCGTCGACGTCCAGACGCCTGATCCCGAAGCTATCCACTTCAAGGTGCCCTTCCCGCTGGTCATCGCGGACATCGCCGTTGCCTTCATCCCTGATGACGTGACACAGGACATGGAGGTACCCCCAGAGGTCCGGGCCCAACGGGAGGTCGTGATGGCCGCGCTCTCCAGCCTGATCGACGCCCCTGACGGCGCCCTGGTCGAAGTCACGACGCCCGACGAGACGGTCAGTATCGTGAAAAAGGGCGGCAACCTCGAGGTCGACGTCAATGCGGAAGATGCGGTAGTTCACTGCTCAGTTCCGCTGGACGGCATCTACAAAAGCCTCGAACGCTGGGACTGGGAGGTCTTCGAACCCAAGATGGTGCTGACTGCGCTCCACCACACCTCCCCCGGCGTGCTGGTCGACGTCCACGCCGACGACGGAACAAAGGTCAAAATCACGAAGTGGTAGGGAGGCTTGGCGGGCACAGGGACCCGCCCCTACAACCGCGTAAACCATCTGTAGGGGCGGCCCTGTGTGGCCGCCCTTTTTGGCGCCCACCAGTCGCCCTCGGACCTACGGATTCAAAAATCAACACCTTGATCAATCCGACAGGTCGGACACGGAGGTCCGCCCCTGCCGTCCTTCTATCTCCGCCTTGATCTCTCTCAGCTCGTCTCGGAGCGAGCCTACCTCGTGCTCCGAGAAGCCAAAGAGATTTTGGCCCTTGGAAAAATCCAGCGCCAGTTCGATCTGGGCGATTGCACGCTCGAGATTTCCGGCCTTCACGTGGTCCCTCACGGTGTCCAAGAGGCCTTCCCGAATGATCTCCAGTGCCTGTTGATCCGGGGAGAAGATCGTGAATCCCGTGATCGCCATCGCCACGGCAATCTTGGCCTCCTCTGCGGCCTCTATCCTGGCGTTTACCAGGGCTAGATCCTTCGAGACCGCCTCGAGGTCCTCGCCTGATTCCGCGACTGCCTGCCGCGCCAGCAAAGCCTCGGCCTGGGATTGAAGATCCTTGAGTCTCAAATCAATTTTCTCAATCCTCTCGTATCCGCCGGCGACCATCGTATTTTCGACCGAGGCCTGAAACGCCGTCCCCAGGCCGATAGCGACCACGACGGCCGCCAGAGTCGCCGCCACCGCTGCGAGGCGGGGACGCCGCCGGGACCAGTTGACCAGTCGGTCGACCGGCCTGAGCTTGTAGGCTGACACCGGGCGAAACTCTCGATGGTGTTGCAAATCCTCGGCCATTTCAACGGCCGAAGCGTAGCGCTTGAACGGGTCCTTCTGGAGCGCCTTCATGCAGATGGCCGAAAGGACGCGGCTGGTCCGGGGTTGGGCTTTGGTCGGCTCCTCGGGGTCGTGCAGAACGATACCCTTCATCGAATCCGCCGCGGTCTTCCTGAGGAACGGATTCTTGCCCGTCAAGATTTCGTACAGCATCACACCCAATGAAAAAACGTCAGCCTGCCGATCGGCCTCCATGGCCTTGCCCTGCGCCTGCTCCGGCGCCATGTAGGCCGGAGTTCCCAGGACAGCACCTATCCGCGTCCTTTGCGACGCCTCCGAATCCCCATTCTTTTCGTCATCCAGCTTTTTGGCCAGGCCCCAGTCCATTACGAAGACGACTCCAAGATCGTCCACCATGATGTTTTCGGGCTTGAGGTCCCGGTGAATCACGCCCTTCTTGTGAGCGGCCGCCACCGTCTGGCAGACCTTGAGCAAGACCTCGGTTAAACCGGCCTTAACCCTGTGATCGAGCAGGTCGTCCGGGATGCGTTCTCCCAAGATGTCACGTAGGGTACGCCCCGTGACGCGCTTCATCGCATAAAAATGGTCGCCGTCCGGCAAACATCCTGCCTCGTACACCGGAACGGCCCCAGGGTGGTCCAGTCCCGCCAGGATCCTGGCCTCGGTGAAAAAGCGCTCTCTGGCCTCGACCTTGCTCGCCAGTTCCCTGCGAAGCCTTTTGACCGCTACCCGCCGGTCAAGTCGATTGTCGATCGCCAATTCAACGACGGCCATGCCTCCCTGCCCCAACGATCCCAGAACCCGGTAGCGCTCCTCAGCCGCATCGGGTACCGGCGGAAGCTGAGCTTCAGCCGGGGAATCGCTGGTCCCCTCCCGGGCCGGAATGTCGATCGTCTGTGACTCGAAGAAAGAGCCTTCGTCCTTCGGTTCGCCGCCCCCAGGGTCCTTGTCCCGGTCGTCATTCATTGTCAGATCCTCCAACAGTGACCATTCTAGCGGGAGACGGGCGGACACAGGGGTCCGCCCCTACGATTCAACCTTCCTCCTGCATCCTTCACTCTTCATCACTCAATTGTCACAAACGTCACACCTTGGTCATCAGCGTCACCTTTCTGTAAATATTTGAGGGAACACTCAAATCATGCCGTAGATTGCTTTGGGGCGAACAGGCGACCCCGCGGAGGTAGACCATGCGAATCACGACTCTTGCAATTATTTTCACAATTCTGATCGTTCCCACGATCTGGGCCGATGGAGACGTCGTCGCCGACACGGCGGTCGTCGGTGCGGACGCCGAGGCTACCGAGGAAGACCCCAAGACCGAGGAGAAGGACGGCAAACGGGTCTTCAAGGATAGGGTCGTCGTCACGGCCAGCCGACAGGAGCAGGCCTCATCCCAGACTCCGGCCGCCATCTCGGTCATCGATGCCGAACAGATCGCGGACCGTCAACCCGAGAAGATGGCGGACCTCTTCAAAGAGCTTCCCGGAGTGGACGTCCAGGGTGAAGGCCCCTTCCGTGGCCTGCCTGTCATCCGCGGCATGAGTTCGAACCGGGTCTTGATCCTGGTCGACGGCCAGCGCCTCAACAACGCCCGCGAAAGCACGATCTTCGCCGGCATTCAGCCGGGCCTGGTCGACCTCAGCGAGGTCGAGCGTATCGAGGTCATGCGTGGACCCGCCTCGGTGCTCTACGGCTCGGATGCGATGGGCGGCGTCATCAACATCATCACCAAGAAGGCGGACCTCAGCGCCCAGGAATTCGAAATGCACCACAGTCTGAACTACGAGTACGGCTCCGCGGCGGACTCCAGCACTGTGCACGCCGACATTCGCGGCAACGGCGCCGGCTGGGGCTTCAACTTGAGCGTCGGGTGGAAGACCGCCGGCGACTACAAGGCGCCCAAGGAGGCCGCAGACTCGCCTTATTACTCGGAGTACGTCCTCGCAGACGGCACCGTGCCCAACAGCGGCATGGAGCAGTCCAGTGTGCAGGGCGGGTTCCGGATCCTGACCGGTGACAGCGGGGTCTTCAAGACCAACATCGAGGTGGTTCGCACGGACGACGTGGGATACCCCGGCTTCGACCCGGAGACCAGCGGCGTCGACATCAGTTTCCCCCGATTCGACCGCGACAAGATCGGCGTCGGCTGGGACAGCGGGCCGGCGTGGGGATTCAACAACATCTCGGTCTCCGGCTATTACCAGAGCGTTCTCAAAGAGAGCAAGATGTTCATCGACCCCAGCCCCTATTTCTTCATCCACACCTTTACGACATCCAACATCGACACCTTCGGCTTCAACACCCAAGGCGTCACCGACCTGGGGGCTCACCACCTGACGATAGGTTTGGATTTCTACCGAGATGACCTCGAGGACGAGACCCAGAACGACTACCCCTGGGATTCCAACAACAACGTTTCGGTGCCGAAGAGCTACCAG
>JAUWTC010000200.1 GCA_030609785.1 Holophagae bacterium | reverse complement strand
GAGCCCTGCCATCACCAGCCCGACCAGCAGACAGGTTCGCATCCAAAGGCCGACCCGGCGGTAGCCCGTTCTCATGCCCCTGTCGCCTTCTGACTGAAACTGAAGATCCATGTGCCTTTGATGTGCCACTTCCCTCTTCCAGGTTACTCTTGCCTGTCAATACGGAAAGTGCCTCTTGGGGTTGCGCGTGGGCCCTTGCGTTCCTTGAGCCTCGGCTGTTTCCTCCCACCTCAATCCGCCCGTGAGCGCGTACTTCAAAGTTGAACGTTGGACGTTGGACGTTCTTGTGGTTTACGCTGCGTCTGTCATTCCCGATTTGGTTCCGGCTCCGCTGGGTTATCAGGTTTGCAGGACTCCCACCTTAAATTCTTCGATCCGTCCCTGATGGGCTGCAGCTTCGATGCTCCTGGAAATGATGGTTCGGGTCTCCCTGGGATCGATAATCTCGTCGAACCACTGCCGAGCGGCGGCATATCTTGGTTGGGCAGCCGCCCAGTATCGAGCCTTGATCTCGTCCAGAAGGGCGGCCTTTTCATCTTCAGAAACCTCGTTACCCCGATTCTTGAGCTGGATGGCCAGGAGGGTCTTTGAGGCCTGGTCACCACCCATCACCGAGATCGACGCAGAGGGCCATGCATAGAAAAACCGGGCGCCATAGGCCCGACCGCACATTGCGTAGTTCCCCGCGCCGAAAGAATTCCCGACAAAGATCGTAATCTTGGGGACCACCGAATTGGCGACCACGTTGACCAGCTTGGCCCCATCCTTGATGATTCCCTCTTGCTCCGACTTCGAACCGACCATGAAACCGGTGACATCTTGAAGGAAGAGGATCGGAATGCCTTTCTGGTTCATCAGAGAGACAAAACGAGCAGCCTTGTCCGCGGCCTCGCTGTAGATGACACCACCGATCTGCATCTCCCGGTTACCGGCCTCGAGGCCCCGCCGCCGGTGAATGATCTGGCGCTGGTTTGCAACGATCCCGACGGCCCAGCCGTCGATCCGCCCTGTTCCACAGATCAGGCTCTTGCCGAAGGTGGCCTTGTATTCCGTGAATTCAGATCCGTCGAGGAGGCAGGCCAGGAGCGCATGTGTGTCGTAGGGTTTGGCTCGATCGACGGGGATGGCGCCGAGAATGTCGTCGGGTTCAACCTCTGGCGGCTTCGGCTCTCGTCGGTCGAAGGGCGCCATCGTAGGACGGGCCAATTCCCCGATTCGTGTCCGAATGTGGTCGAGCGCCGATCGGTCGTCCGGGAACCGGTCATCGACGACCCCTGAAATATCGACCTGCACCTCAGCGCCACCGAGGCTCTCGTTGTCGATCTGTTCGCCGATCGCCGCCTGAACCAGGTGGGCGCCCGCCAGAAAGATCGTTCCAGTCCCCTCGACGATCAAGGCCTCATCCGACATGATCGGCAGGTAGGCCCCACCGGCAACACACGAGCCCATGATTGCCGATATCTGGTAGATGCCCTCCGCCGACAGCCGGGCATTGTTGAAAAAGACCCTGCCGAAATCATCTTTGTCCGGGAAGATCTCATCCTGAAGGGGAAGGAAAACGCCCGCCGAGTCCACCAGGTACACGACGGGAAGACGGTTCTCCATCGCCACTTCCTGGGCTCGCAAGATCTTCCGGCAGGTCGCCGGGAACCACGCACCGGCCTTGACCGTCGCATCGTTGGAAACAACGACGCACTCCCGGCCTTCGATCCGTCCCAGGCCGGTAACCACACCGGCGGACGGCGCGCCCCCCCACTCCTGGTACATCTCCCACGCAGCAAAGGACCCCAACTCGTGGAATGGGCTCCCAGAGTCGATCAGGTATTCAATCCGCTCCCTGGCCAGCATCTTCCCCTGTTTGAGTTGGCGCTCCGCAGCCCGGGCGCCTCCCCCCTCGGCGATCGACAGCTTCTGCGCCTGGAGGATCCTCAACTCGTTGAGCCAGTGGTCCTTATTCGTTTCAAAACTGACCCCATGGCTTGTGATCTTCAGTGTTTTCGGCATCGTGCCCCCTGTCGACTGTAATCATACCGTAGAGGCCGGGTTCAGGGTCAACGACAGGGTCAGAGGCAGGCTCCAGCAATGACCATCCAGGCGCGATCAGTTTGTGTAGGGGCGGGCACGGGGACCCGCCCCTACAACCCCGTTCATCCCTGACCTTCTGAAAAATGACCTCGGCGGCCAACGACTCCGCCGGGTTGGGTGCTACACTCCCCGGACACGAGACGACCTGAGGGAACGTCGGGACAGAGGTGTTGAATGGCCAAGGTCAAGGTGCGAAGAACCCACCGAGAAGAGCTGCCGGGCGTTGTGGTCCTTCGTGACGCCGTCGCCGGGAGCGGGAATCAGATTCTCGACCTCGACATGGAGATTGACCCCGATCTCAACCACCTGATCACCCACGACCCAGACGGTTTCATGACTGCGGTCGACAGGGACGAGACCCTTGGTTATGGCGCGGCCTTCATCCGATCCCGCCAATGGGTCCTCTCTCAGCTGTGGATCCTCCCTCAACACCAAGGTATCGGTGCTGGTGAGGCCCTGCTCTCCAAACTCCTGAACTTCGGCGAGAATTCAGGAGTTCGAGAATTCTTTGCTCTTGTCCCGCCGGCCGGCAGCATCCAGGCTCTGCTCGTGAACCATGGTTTCCAACCGGTGGTTCCAGTTTTTCGTCTTCATCTTTCGGCCGACATGGCCGGGGAGCCGGCAGGTGCGATGGCTCGTCTCCTCCCTGCCAAAGAGGTTTCGCAGGACCTTTTGGCCCGTCAGGGTCAGGCGGACGTCGACCGAATCGACCGGATCGGGCGGAACATCGTTCGGGAAATCGATCATCAATTCTGGCTCAAGGAGCGATCCGGCAGGGTGGTTTTCGTCCGCCAGGGCACGAGAATTGCCGGTTACGGTTACGGCGGACCCGATCAGGTCGGTCCCGTGAGCGGTACGACCCAGGATGCGGCAATGTGCGCCCTCGGCCACGCCATGCAAATGGCCCTCGAGACAAGGCCTGAGCAGGATATCTCGATCCTCATACCGGCGTCATTTACTCCGGCCGTCCAAGCCTTGTTGGATTCCGGCGCCACAATTGAGTCGACATTTCTCCTGTACGGCAGGGGTCTGACCTCCGCCTTTGATCGAGTGGTCTTCGGCAATCCATCCCTGCCATGAACCAAACCCTGGGGCCGATCCAACGAGGCCGGCAGCGGCGGATCGACTATGAAGGCGACCTCAACCCGGAGCAGTTGGCGGCCGTTATGCACCCCGGAGGACCGATGTTGGTGCTGGCCGGCGCCGGGTCAGGCAAGACTCGGACCCTGGTCTACCGAGTGTGCAGACTGATCGAAGACGGCGTTCCCCCAGGCAAGATCCTCCTCTTGACCTTCACCAACAAGGCTTCGAGGGAGATGCTGGAGCGGGTCGCACGCCTGGGTGACACGGGACCGGACAGAGTCATGGGCGGCACCTTCCACTCAGCAGGGCACCGGATACTGCGACGCTACGCCGAGTCCATTGGGTACTCTCCTCGCTTTTCGATAATGGACCGGGAAGATTCCGTCGATTTGATGGGGCACGCGTTGGCTGATATCGAACCGGAATTGCCCGACCGCAGAAGTCCCAAGCCACGCCTGTTGACCACCGTCTACAGCATGGTGATCAACACAGGCCGGGAGTTGGAAAGCGTGCTGGCCGACAGGGCACCTCAGTTTCTCGACCAGGCGCCAATGATGGCCTCGGTTTTCCGGCGGTATCTGGAGCGCAAACGCGACGCCGATTTGATGGACTTCGACGACCTGCTGTTGAACTGGCTGCTTTTGTTGGCCCAGCATGCGGCGGTCCGCCAGGAACTGAGTCGGCGATTCGACCACATCCTGGTCGACGAATACCAGGACACCAATCGCCTCCAGGCGGATATCGTCGAGAAGATGCTGGGACCTCAGCGCAACCTGATGGTTGTCGGGGATGATGCACAATCGATCTATGGCTTCCGGGGCGCAGATTTCGAGAATATCCTGGGCTTTCCCGAAAGGCATGAGGCCTGCACCGTTTTCCGGCTGGAAACCAACTACCGCTCAAGGCCGGAGATCCTGGCCGTCGCCAATGCGTCAATCCAGTGCAACCAAAGGCAGTTTCGCAAGGAGCTTCGAGCCGTTCGCCCCGGTGGCGAGATGCCCAGGTCGGTCTCCGTTCCAGGCCCTGAAGATCAGGCACGGTGGGTCGCCGACGAGATTCTGCGGCTGAGGGAAGAGGGCTTGGACCTCGAGGACATGGCGGTCCTGTACCGAAACCACGCCCATTCGATCGACCTCCAGGTCGAGCTGACCAGGCGAAACATCCCGTTCAGGGTACGGTCCGGGCTCAGATTTTTCGAACAGCGCCACATCAAGGACGTTCTGGCCCATCTCCGGTTTGTCGACAACCCACGAGACGAGGTGTCATTTGCCAGAATGATGAAACTTCGGTCCGGGTTCGGTCCTCGGATTACCGCGAGGCTGTGGTCTGCCTGCGGTCCCGGTGACCGGCTGCAATCACTCGTTCGGTCTGACCCATCGGGTTATGGTCTTGCCCGACCGGCCACGAGGGAACTCGGACCGACAATCAAACTCCTCGAAGAATTGGGTACCCCGCGCCTCCTGGGGCAGCCTGGGGAAGCCATTCGCCACGTTGTTGAAAACTTCTACCAGGGCTGGGCCCGGGACAATCTGGAGAACGCTTCATCTCGGGTTGAGGACCTTCAGCAGCTGTCCCTTTTCGCCGATGCCCAACCCGATGTCTCAACCTTCCTGGCCGAAGTGACCATGCTTACCGATCTCTCCGGCGAAGACCAAACCGGAGGACCTGAGGACGAGTGTCTGACTCTTTCAACCACTCACCAGTCCAAGGGGCTCGAATGGAAGGCAGTTTTTGTTCTCTGGGTCTCCGAAGGGCGCTTCCCCGGCCCACGCAGCGACGACATTGAAGAGGAACGAAGGCTCTTCTACGTTGCGATGACCAGGGCAAAAGACCATCTCGCCCTGGTTCACCCACAGATGGCCAGGGACCGATACCAGGTCGATGTCATTATCGACCCTTCACGATTCTTATTGGAACTTCCACACGGCCTCCTTGACGATCTCGTTGTCAAACCGCTTCTGCCCGCCCCAGAGAATCTCGCAGCCCTTCCTGAGGGACGGTACGACATGCCGGGGTTTCTATTGCCCGGACCTGCGAACGACGATGAGGATGTAAATTGAGTCGGCGGAGACCTAAGGTCGGGCAATGAAACTGGAAACTTGGTTCTTCTACTCCAGAAAACCGATGCGGGCCAGGAGGCCCGCGTTCCACGAAACACCAACGATGAGCTGAGGAAAGACACACCAACTTTGGAACTACCCCAGTCCAGGATCTAACCTATACCTCTCAGAGAGTACGATTCCCCTCCTTAATACAATTCTTTGCGCTCTTTGCGTGCTTGGCGGTTCAATTGTGTTCTCCTCACGATGCGAGGCAGGAGCCCCGCGCTCCACTCTTGGTTTTTGGCGTCCTGGCGTCCAATCCTCCTAGCGTCGCCGCTTTCTTGCTTCCCAGCCTCCTCTCCCTTGACATCGGTTCATTATTATATTAGAATTTGCTTGAATGGTTATAGAGAAAGACCATTCACCTCATCCCAAAAAGGAGACATCATGTCCGTTAT
>JAUWTC010000454.1 GCA_030609785.1 Holophagae bacterium | reverse complement strand
GACAATCAGGTAGCGGGCGTGGGGCCTGAGGAGCTCTTGGAGAGATCCGACGCCGTTGCCACCGCCTTCAATCACTGCTGCGACTCCTGGAACCGCCATACCGTCGAAGACCTCGACGCCTCTGTTCTGCAAGGCCCGCCGGACATAATCCGAGGCAGCGCCGCCCAAGAGGCTCTCGCCGAGGCGGATCAGGGCCACGCCGGTGCCAATAGTTGGTTCCGGATCGGCCGGTGCTTGGCGGCCGGTCGGAGCGGCCGGCCTCTTTTCGCCGGCATGCGGCTGAGTGCCCCTCGAGGGTGCACCAGTCCCGGTCGACATCACGTCTTCGGACCGGGAATCGGAAGGCGGTTGTGTGTCAGGCACGATCTCGGGGACGCCTGACGTGGACGAGGCCTGCAATTTCCGATGAACGGCATCTTGCTCATCTTCGGAAGGGTCGTCGTTTGGTGGTGTGTCGTTCGTTTCTTGGGTCGAAGAGCCGATTTCGAGAGTGGTCGTGGAGGGGTCGATACTCGCCTGAGCGGACGCATCGGTGTCGGCGGTTGGGCCCGCAATCATGGCCTTGAGGGCGTCGACCGCACCGAAGCGCCAGGCGGCGTAACCGGTGACGGTCAGAAGGACCACGGCGACGACCGCCGCAATGGCGAGACCGAGGGCCAGCCTGGAGCCTCCGTTTGATGCCGGGCTCTCAGTCACTGGTGCGGCGACCATTTCGGGTTCCACCGCCTCGTCGGGTTCGACCGGGGCTGTCACCGGGATTTCTGGAGGCGGGGGAGGTGGAGGTTGGCTGCCGGGCAGCTGTTTGCTGTCCACCCTGAGGGTTGGGTCGGTGTTGAGATCCTCCAGGGTCGCTGAGGCCTTCGGGCCGGCGGCACCCGGTTTTCCACCGACCACGGCCGCCACCACCGCGCTCAGGTCGGCACCGGCGCCGCTCGCCGTTTCGAGCCAGCTTTGAAGGTCGGTGACCAAAGGACCGCAGTCTGAGTAGCGTTCCTCCCGTTTCTTGGTCATCATTTTTCTCAGGATGGATTGGAGAGCTTCCGGGATCTCCGGCCTCAACTCGCCGACGTCTTTGGGCTCCACATCGATGATCTGTCGAAGCAGTGCCAGGGGCGAATCTGCCTTGAAGGGCGTGATTCCGGTCAGCATTTCGTAGAAGGTCACGCCGAGCGAGTAGATGTCTGCCCTGTGGTCGACATCCTCGTCCAGGCACTGTTCCGGCGAGAGGTAGCCCGGGGTGCCCATGAACATCCCGGTGGCGGTCAGACGTGTCGCCCCTGCGGCCAACAACGCGAGCCCGAAATCGGTAATCTTCACCAGACCGCGCTCGTCGACCATCAGGTTGGCCGGCTTGATATCCCGGTGGATGATACCGTGAGAGTGGGCGGCGCCCAGCCCTGCAGCTGCCTGCAGGATCAGCCGAGCGGCGGTCGCCGGGTCCATCGGGCCTCGGGCTTTGATCATCTGCTGGATCGACGTCCCCTGGACATACTCCATGGCGAAGCAGTGCCGGCCATCAAAATCGTCGATCGAGTAGATCTGGACGATGTTGGGGTGATTGAGGGCGGCGGCACTCTGCGCTTCGCGCTTGAATCGCTCGACATAGCTCTCATCTTCGGAAAGGTGTTGGCCCAGCACCTTGAGTGCGACGAATCGATTGAGGCTCTCTTCGTGCGCCTTGTAGACGACCCCCATGCCGCCGCGTCCCAACTCGGAGACGATTGAATAATGACCGATACGTTCTTCCATGGTTCATCCCTCTCGAATTCCAGGCCATGCTATCACGCTGGGAAGCTGGGAAGCAGGGCGGGAGTGGGGGTCAAAGACGATTAACAAACGCATGAGTGGCGGCCTCCGTAGACTCATTGAAAGCAGGCGCAAAACGCTGCTTTCCCCTCCTCCTTCCCCACCACCCCGCCGGTCGTCGGCGGGGTTGGTGGTTTGGGAGAGCACCGGTCGGTCCAACGGGAGAATCGAACCACGAAGGCATAAAGGGAACTAAGGTTTTTATTTACAGTATTTTCTTTGTGATCTTCGTGTCTTCGTGGTTTATTTATGTTCTTGTTCTGACCGACACCGGCTACCGAGTGAAGGCGACGACCAGTCGGAAAGACGTATCGGGAGCGATGCCCATGCCGTCGCGGTTGGTTCCGTATTGGAGTTCGGTAACCCAGTTCGGACCGACGTCAAACGCCACAGCCAGGGTGCGCCAGAGGGCGGCCTCTCCTGCCTCGCCGTTGGTGAAATCAGCCAGTGGCGAACCTTCGAAGGTAGCGGCCCCCGACAGGGTCCACCGGTGACCCAGGCGGATTTCGTAACCGGCGCCGCCGGACCAGGTGTCTGACCTCGGCACGCCGAGGAAATCGCCATGATCGTCCAGGCGATTGAAGCCGAACCAGTCGTGCCACTGGTCGATGAATGCGTCCCAGTTGGGGCCACCGATCGTCATCCATGGCACCCGGATTCCGGCAGTCCATCCACCTGGGAGGCCCCGGGCGGCGTGGATTTCAAACAGATCGATTGACACAGGT
>JAUWTC010000268.1 GCA_030609785.1 Holophagae bacterium | reverse complement strand
TGGTCGCATTCCTGATGGGTGATATTCCGGGCCAGAGCACGATAGGGGTTCCGGTCAGAGAAATCACCGAAGCGGCCAACGTCACCGGGATGGCCCTTGAGATGCTCATTCTGAGGCGGAAGATCGGGAAAGTTCTGGGCGATTGAGAGACGAGACTCGAAACTGGAGAATCCCGAGGTGCTGGAGGATAAAGGTGGACACTGTGGACTTGGTGGACTTAGTGGATTGTCCACCTTGTCCAGGTCGTCCACTCTGTCCATTTCTAATCGAGTCGAGTCATGGGTAACGGTTCGTGTCGTTGCGTCTTCGCAGTTCAAAACTAGACCATGGGTTCATCGGTGGTATTTCGCCATCCTGGGTGGTTTTGCAGGGACCTGAGTTGAGAACTGACTGCCAATAGATTCTTTGGTTTCGACCCCGCCCTTTTGAGAGTAGAATGAATCAGCCTGGAAACACCGGGCAGGGGAGGTTTGATGTTCGAAAAAATTGATCTCAAGGAGACGTTCACCGAGTTGGTGAGACGGGCTTCGACCGAACTGCCTGGAGAGGTCGTCGAGGCGATTCGTGCAGGACGAAATGTGGAGGATGAGGGGAGCCTTGCCCAAAAGGCCCTCGATACCATCCTGACCAATATCGAGATGGCCGGAGATTCGTCGGCGCCCCTGTGCCAGGATACCGGGACCCCGGTAGTGTGGATCAAGTACCCGGTGGGCGTCAGCACCCGCAGGCTCGAAGAGGATTTTACCGAGGCGGTCCGGCGCGCGACCGAGCTGAAATACCTGCGGCCGAACGCGGTCGACACATTGAGCGGCCGCAATACCGGCGACGGCACCGGGAGGGCGATCCCATTCATTCATTTCGAAGAGTGGGACGGTCCCGGTTTGGAAGTCAGAATGATCCTCAAGGGAGGAGGCTCCGAAAACGTCGGCGCCCAGTACAAACTCCCAGATACAGGACTCGAGGCCGGTAGGGATCTCGAGGGGGTCCGCAGAGTTGTTCTCGACGCGGTTGTCCAGGCCCAGGGGAAGGGCTGCGCCCCGGGCGTATTGGCTATTTGCATCGGCGGCGACCGGGTCTCGTCCTTCGAGCATTCCAAGGAGCAGTTGCTCAGGTCCCTGGGTGATACCAATCCTGTGCCAGAGTTGGCAGAACTCGAGGAAAGGCTGCTGGTTGAAGCCAATGAGTTGGGCATCGGTCCGATGGGATTCGGCGGGAAAACAACGGTCCTCGGCGTCAAGATCGGTTTTCTCGATCGAATTCCGGCATGCTACTTCGTCACGATCACCTATATGTGCTGGGCCGACCGTCGGGCCATTGTGCAAATCGACGAGGAAGGAGGTCTGACATGGCTGAGCTGAAGCTCCCGGTCAGTGAAGAGAGCATTCGGAATCTCGAAGTCGGCGATTTCCTCGAACTGAGCGGTCGGATGATTACCGGCCGTGATGCAGCCCACAAGTGGCTGATGGAGGACTTTCGGGAGGATGTGGCCCCTTACTTGAAGGACAGCGTGATCTACCACTGCGGTCCGGTCGTCAACCAGAAGGACGACGGCAGTTGGGAGTTTGTGGCGGCAGGGCCGACCACATCGATTCGGGAAGAGCCATACCAGGCGGACGTCATTGCCCGGTACGGTCTCAGGGGCGTCATCGGAAAGGGCGGTATGGCTGACCGGACCCTCACGGGTTTGGGGCGCTCGGGCGCAGTCTACCTCCATGCTATCGGTGGCGCGGCCCAGGTTCTGGCCCGGGCGATCCCCCGCGTCGAGAAGGTTTTCATGCTCGACGAGTTCGGAGTGCCCGAGGCCCTGTGGGTCATTGATGTCGAACGCTTCCCGGTTGTCGTCACCATGGACTCTCACGGCGGCTCGCTCCACAAGGTGGTCGAAAACGGTTCGAAGACCAAGTTTGACGAGCTCTTGGGCCGAAAGGGTTGAAGGGACAGATTGAACCACAAAGACACAAAGATCACGAAGGGGTTTGAAATCTAATTCTTCTTTGTGTTCTTCGTGTCTTCGTGGTTCATTTATTTTCTTGCGTGGATCAAAAAAACCGGGCCGTGTGGCCCGGTTTTTGTTGGTTTGCGGTGTGCTCAGTCGAGAGCGGCGGCCGTCTCGTTCCGAACCTCTTCCCGTTCCGGAAGGTTGATCGGGAAGACTTCTTTCAAGCTCTCCCATGCGGCGTCTGAGAAGACGACATCCTTGGCGTTGACGCCGACCGGCAAGGTCACAGCGTCCCCACCGTAGAGGATCGGCATCATATTGAGCTGCGGAATGTTGGCGCCGTAGGCCTCGTTGATCGTTCGAATCAACTCGGTGGTCACCAGGCCGGAGCCGATGGCCTGCGGGTGAACGCCGTCATAGGAGAAGATGCCGCCCACAAGAAAGTCGGCGCTGAGTTCGATGCCGCCGAGGATCCAGTGGTTGCCGTCGGCGATGTCGTTGAAGCGCGCGTTCATATCCAGGACCGGAATACCGAAGTTGGCGGCGGTCCCGGCGATGATCGCGTTGAAAGCTGCGGTCCGTTCGTCGATGATCGCTGCCTCTTCAGCCCGCAGGATGACGCCGTAGGCGCCGGTTGCGGGATTGAGGTCTTCCGGCAGTGGCGGACCGCCGGGCAGGCCGTAGCCCTGGGCGATCAACGAGGAGGCGGCCAGGGTGATGAAGTCGTCATCCTCGATCGGACCGTTTTCGCCCATCAGTTGGAAGGTGCCCATCCCCGGGATGGTGATGTAGTTGGAGATTGTCGTCACGAAAGGGAGCGAGGTGGCGTCCAGCAGATTAATCGCAACGATGTCGGCAGTCGTCATCGTTGCCAGCGCACCGAGGGCCTGGCCGTAATACTGCTGGAAGAGGTCGATGGGCGTCATCGTGATGCCGTCGATCGGAGTGCCCGCGACGACGGCGCCGAGGATGTCGCTGTTGCCGATCCACAGGGTGACGAAGGTCGGGTCCTGGGCAATCGCCTGCGTCAGGGCAGTGAATGGAATCAATTGCCCGGTGCCCGGGTCCGGCACCTGTGGGATGCGCAGGATCAGATCGTGCATGACGTTGTCGAAATTGCCTGCCACCAGGTTCTGGATGTCACCGGTCGTGATGAGCAAGTCAAAGGTATTGGAACCCGGAACGCCGAGGTTGTTGTACGGGTAGGGGTATTCGGCGTTGGTCGGCAGACCCGGCGCCCCCGGCTTGGGTTGGATCAGCGGCGCCGGGAGCAGGGCCAGCAGTTCGAGCAGGGGCTCGATGCCGGGCTCCGAGACCGTCGGCATTTCGAAGACCGGCGCGCCGGCCTGCTGAGCCAGCAACGCGGGGTAGGAGCGATCCTGGTAGTACTGCACCAGGCCGCCCGAGACGTAGCCGGCGGTCAGGCTGTCGCCCAGGGCAACGTAGCGGGTGAAATCAACCTGTGCGTTTGCCGGTACGGCACTGAGGAGCGCCGCCAGTGTGAGAACAATGAGTGCTTTTTTCATGGGCCTTCTCCTCTCTCTTTAAAATTTCAGCGTCGTGGTGATGCCGACGAGGTTGGCGATGGTCTTGTAGGACCCTTCGTAGCCGTCCAACGAGATTCCGCCGTTGTCGCCGGTATGGCGATCGTCGAATTCCAGGTACATGTAGCCGATGTCGATCTGTGTACCGCGGATATTGAAACCGATGCCGAAGGAATAACCCGTGCGGTCGCCGTCGCCGAGCAGGGGCGACATCGACTCGACCGGCTGCGGGGTCTCATCCTCGAGGTAGCCCAGGCGCAGCGCCAATTTTCCGCTGGCCCGATATTCCAGACCGATGCGATACTGGTCCGAGTCCTCGTAGTTCTGTACGACGACATCGGAAAGTTCGGGGTAATCCGTAAAGGTGATTGGCAGCTCCTGGAAGGAACTCCATCCCATCGTGCCCCACTGGCCCGAAATCGTCCATTTTTCGTTCTCCCAGGCCAGACCGATCTGGAAGTAGTCGGGAAAGACGATGTTGGACGACATATTGACTTTCTCGCCGAAGGGGATCATTGCACCGAGCGCGGCGTCGTAATCCGGGTAGCCGGTGGCGAATTGCCGGAATGAGCCGTAGCCTTCGGTGAAGTCTATGTCGATCTCGGACCGGTAGAGGGCGCCGATGCTGAAACCGCCGAATTTTCCCTGGAGGCCTGCGTGCCATCCCCATGCGTCGTTGCCCATCCCTTCGGTCGTCATATGGACCTGACCGACGTCGGCCAGTTGCTGCGTATAGGGATTGATCATGCCGATGTTCTTGGTCAGGTCGATTTGCCCAATCATGTAGTCGACGCCGAGACCGAGGGCGAAATGCTCACCGAGCTTGAACGCAAAATTCGGGGACAGGTTGTAGGTCTTGATGTCGACCCGCTTGGAAATGAAGCGTCCGGCGAAGTCGTCGTCCCAATGGGTGCCTAGACCAAACGGGACCGTCATGGAAAAACCGAAGGAGGCCTTGTCACTGAGCGGCATGACGAAATAGAGGTGGGGAGGATAGAACGTCTGAGACTTCTGCTCCGCATGATAGCCGTCCCCCGGATAGGGAGAATCTCCGTAGAAGTCTTGGCTGACGGTGATGAAGGTGATTCCAAGCTGAATCTGGGTACCTTCGTCCGTTTGGAAGGCAATCCCTGCTGGGTTCCAGAACAGTGCCGACGGATCATCGGCCACCGCCGTCATGGCGCCGCCCATGGCCATGCCGCGGTTACCGTGTTCGAAAAGGGCAAAGCCCGATGCGTTGGAAAGTGACGGCGCCAATAAGGCAACAAAAGCCACTGCGAGAATCAATCGATGATTCACAATTTTCATTCATCCTCCTTCTAAAATAGTTCCC
>JAUWTC010000385.1 GCA_030609785.1 Holophagae bacterium | reverse complement strand
TACGCCACTTCTTCGACAACGGCGTCCTGGTCGTCGGCCTGGCCTTCCCGGTCGTTCCCAAGGGAGACGACACCATCCGGGTGCAGATCAACGCTGCGCATACCGAGGCCGATGTCAACGAGGCGCTCGAGGTGTTGAAGCGGTTCTGAAGCGAGAACTGCGGTCCGTATTAGCCGTTGTTGAGCGCTCTCAGGTCGGAGCAGATGCACGGCCAATACGGACCGCGCTTCTCGCTAAAGGTGCGCATTCGCGCACCGGGGGATAGAAAAACCCAGCCCGGCGGGCGAGACGCCCACCTCGACAAATCAACACAACATCATCGTGAAGCCACCGTCTCGGTGACAAATGTTTCAACAACCTGCGCGAAGCGCTTTAAGCTCTGGGCGTGGCCGGATTGGCCGCTCAGGCTACCACCCCAACCGTGACCTCTATAGGCCAATACGGACCGCGCTCAGAGCTGCAACCGGTCCCGCCAAGACTGATTCTTATCCCTTTTTCTTCGCGATCTTCGCCCAGGAGTCCCTCAGGGGCACGGTTCGGTTGAAGACCGGCTTGTCGGGGCGGTGGTCGACCAAATCGGTAATGAAATAGCCCTGGCGCTCGAACTGCACCCGATGTTCCCCTTCGGCTGTGGCCAGGCTGGGCTCGACCTTGCAGTCGGTCAAGACCTCGAGACTCTCCGGATTGAGATCATCCCTGAAGTCGGTCTGCCCAGACCCCGGCTTGGGGACATTGAACAAACGGTCATAGAGCCGCACCTGGGCGTCGAGGGCGTGCCGGGCCGAGACCCAGTGGATCGTGCCCCGGACCTTACGTCCGTCGGGGGCGCTGCCGCCGCGGCTTTCGGGGTCGTAGGTACACCGGACTTCGATGACCTCACCCTGGTCGTTCTTGACCACACCGGTACACGTCACCAGGTAGGCCCAGCGCAGGCGTACCTCCCGGCCCGGCGAGAGACGCCAGAACTTCCGATGAGGTTCCTCCATGAAGTCCGACTGCTCGACCCAGAGTTCACGTGAGAAGGGCACTTTGCGGGAGCCCATGCGCTTGGGATCGTCGGGCAGGTAGGGTGCGTCGAACTCATCGACCTGATCTTCGGGGTAGTTCTCGATGACCACCTTGAGCGGCCGGAGTACACCCATCACCCTGGGGGCCGTGGTGTTGAGGTTGTCACGAACGGCCCATTCGAGCAGGGCGATGTCGACGACGCTGTCCCTCTTGGCGACCCCGACCCTTTCGGCGAAGGCCCGGATACTCTCCGGCGTGAAGCCCCGTCGACGCAGGCCCGACAGCGTCGGCATCCGCGGATCGTCCCAGCCGTCGACGATGCCCTCCTCGACCAATTGCAGGAGTTTGCGCTTGGACATCAGGGTGTAGTTGAGGTTGAGGCGGGCGAATTCGATCTGTCGCGGCCCGCCTTCAAGACCGATGGCCTCGAGGTACCACTCATAGAGCGGCCGGTGATTCTCGAACTCCAACGAGCACAGGGAGTGCGTGATCTTTTCGATGGCATCCGACTGCCCGTGGGCCCAGTCGTACATCGGGTAGATGCACCATTCGGCGCCCGTCCGATGGTGTTCGGCGTGCAGAATTCGGTACATCACCGGGTCCCGAAGATTGAGGTTGGGCGCCGCCATGTCGATCTTGGCCCTGAGCGTCCGGCTGCCGTCGGGAAACTCGCCGGCCTTCATGCGGCGGAGGAGATCGAGGTTCTCTTCGACCGCCCGATCGCGGTAGGGGCTGGCGCTGCCGGCCTCGGTCAGGGTCCCCCGGGTCGCTCTGACCTCGTCACCCGACAGATCGCAGACGTAGGCCAGACCCTTCGTGATCAGGAGTTCCGCCCACTCGAAGAGCTGACCAAAATAGTCCGACGCGAAGAACTCGTTCTCACCCCAGTCGAAGCCCAGCCAGGCGATGTCCCGCTTGATCGCCTCGACGTACTCGTCTTCTTCCTTGATCGGGTTGGTGTCGTCAAATCGCAGATTGGGCGTGAAGCCGTACTCCTCTGCGATGCCGTAGCTGAGGCAAATGGCCTTGGCGTGGCCGATGTGGAGATAACCGTTGGGCTCAGGCGGGAACCGGGTCAGGACCCGCCCGTCGTTGACACCGGCCTCGACGTCTTCGGCGACCTGGCGCCTGATGAAGTCCAGACTTTCAGGGCTCTCCTTGGTTACGGTTGTTTCATCAGTCATTTGATGCTCCTTAGGACCTAAGATGAGTGGTTCTGGCGGATGAGATGGGCCGAAACCTTGAGACTCTGGCGCTTGAAAAAAACGCAGGCATACCGGTGGTATGTCGAGGCTTTTTGCTGGCGTCCAGAGGCCAAGGGTTTGGTGCAGATCGCCGCCGAGAATCGCTCATCTTAGGGTCCTCAATACGTCGATGGCCCGACGCATCCGGCTGCGGCAGACCTCCTTGCCCAACACCGCCATGGTGTCGAACAGGGGAGGGGTCGCAGCGCGCCCGGTGACGGCAATGCGCACGGGCATGAAGATCTCTTTCGCCGTGACATCGTGTTCTTCACAGAACCGGCGCAGGGCGTCCTCGACCCTCTCGGCCGTCCACTCGAGCAATGGATCGATGAAATCCTCGAGCAGCTGCCGGAAGAGCTTGGCCGTCTGTGGGCCTGTGCGGCCCTTGGCCACGAGCTTCTTCTGCGCCGTATCGTCGTATTCGACGTCACCGGTGAAAAAGAATCCGGCATAGGCGAAGAAGTCCTGCAAGGTCTCGATGCGCTCATGCGCCAGCTGCAGCACCTTCAAGAGGTACTCATCAGACAGCCACTGGGTCTTGAGGCGTTCGAGGATTTCTTGCGGCTCGAGGTCACGCAGGTATTTGCCGTTGAGCCATGTCAGCTTCTGCAAATCGAAGACCGGGCCTCCCAGGGAGATCCGCTCCAGGGTCAGCTCGTCGATGAACTGGTCAAGCGAAAACTGGTCGCGCTCATCCGGCATCGTCCAGCCCATCAGGGCAAGATAATTGAGCATGGCTTCCGGCAGGAATCCCGCCCTTCGGAAATGGTTGAGACTGACGGGGTTCTTGCGCTTGGAGATCTTCGACTTGTCGGCGTTACGCAACAGGGGCAGGTGGCAGAAGACCGGCAACTCCCACCCGAAGGCCTCGTACAACCGAACATGCTTGGGCAGCGAGGAGATCCACTCTTCGGCCCGAATGACGTGGGTGATGCCCATCAAATGGTCATCGACCACGTTGGCCAGGTGGTAGGTCGGATAGCCGTCCGACTTGACGAGAACCTGGTCGTCGACCTGGGCGTTGTCGATCGAAATCGTGCCCCGGAGGAGGTCGACCACCGTGCTCTCACCCTCGTCGGGCATCGCAAGACGGATGACGCAGCTTTCGCCGGCCTGACGCCGGGAAGCGGCCTCCTCAGGCGCTATTGAGCGGCAGTGGCCGTCATAACCCAGGGCCAGCTTGTTCTCACGCTGGTGC
>JAUWTC010000162.1 GCA_030609785.1 Holophagae bacterium | reverse complement strand
TCCTTCTTTGACCGGGAAACCGAGGCGTGGTTCACCTACGAGGGGCCGTTCCAGAGCACGGGACACCTTCGGATCTCCAACGGCACAAGGGTTTACGCCGGAACCCACTTCTCGACCGACAGCTATTGGGTCAGGGGCGGTATGCAGCCCAATCGGATTGTGCAATTCGGGCTGAGTGCGCTCTATGGCGACTGGATCGATTTCACGCACGTTCAGCCGGCCACTCGTTTGAATCTCAACCCTGGGGTGACGGTCCGGGGCGGTCGGCACCTCCTGTTGGATCTCGACTGCAACTACCAGACGCTCGATGTCGACGAGGGGCGGTTGTTTTCCGCCGCGGTCACCGAACTTCGGGGGGTGTGGCAGTTCAACGTCCGGACCTTCATCAGGTTGATCGTCCAGCACACCGACATCGACCGTGACCCGCTGTTGTACGAGGATGTGGTCGACCGGGAAAGTCAGGGCCTGTTCACTCAGTTCCTCTTTTCCTACAAGGTCAACCCGCGCACGGTCGTATTCGTCGGTTACAGCGATGGTGCCGAGGGCAACGAAAACTATGACCTGAGGACCGAGAACCGAACTCTCTTCGCCAAGATCGGGTATTCGTTCTTGTTCTGACCCGGAGCCGGGACAAGTTTCTATTCCACGCCTGAGGCGACACGATTCCGGCCTTCGAACTTGGCTATGTAGAGACCGGTGTCGGCGGCTTTCAACAGCCTACGCGGTTCGTCAGCTGAGGAGGGAGTCACCGCGCCGACGCCGCAGCTGACCTCGATCTTGGGCTTGCACGGTTGGGGGCCTTGCCGGTCTTCCAGGGAGGCGATGGCAAACCTGAGTTGTTCGGCCACTACCAGGGCCCCCTCGAGGTCCGTTCCGGGAAGGACGATGGCGAACTCGTCGCCGCCATACCTGGCAACAGAGTCCCCGCTTCGAGGCAAACCTGAAGAGATCGTTGACGCCACCGTCTTGAGGCATTCATCGCCCTCGGGATGGCCGTATTCGTCGTTGAATTCCTTGAAGTGGTCGATGTCCACGAGGACCAGCGCGAGCGGTTGACTGGATCGAATCGCTCGCCGCCACTCGGTCTCGAGAATCTGGTCGAACCGCCGGCGGTTTCCAATACCCGTCAATGGGTCTGCATATGACAGGCCGACCAGGGTCTCGTTGGCGGCGGCCAGTTCTTGGGTCCGGGAGTCGACGAGCTGGGAGAGTTGCTTCTCTCGTGCCCTGAGGGCCTGGACCCTCGCGCGAAACCCGAGGAAGACCACGAAAACCAGCGCCAGGAGCATCAGCAGGATGGCCCACCAGGTGTTCCATGGGGCCGGCTTGACCTCGAAGTTGAAGTCCAGAGGTCCTGAGATATTCCCGGCGAAGTCGCGACCCCAAAGCCGGAAGGTATAGTCGCCGTGGTCCAGGGTCTGGTATTCCTTTCGATTCTCTTGAGTCCAGGGTGAAGGTTGGTCGTCCAGTCCGATCAACTGGGTCCGGAATTGGGTCTGGCTTTCCTTGAAAAAGGACATCAAGGCGAAATTGAAGATGATGTGCTTGTTCCTGGAGCTGAGGACCAAACCGTCCTCAAGCGGTCCTGAATCGGCCGTTCCCGACGAGGCGCCGAGGATCAGCGAATCGGTATGGTGATCGGTTCTTTCGAACGCGGGGTCAAACACCGCTGCCCCGCCGACGGTCCCGACCCAGATTCGCCCCTCGTCATCGGCGAACACTGCTCCCTGATTGCCTTCATTGAGGGGGAGGCCGTCCTCGGTGGTGAAGGTGGCGATTTCGAAGTCCTCGGGTCCGGTCGCCGGGGACTTGATCTGGGTCAGTCGGTTGACCCCGGCGTTGGTGACCACGTAAAGGTCGCCGGAGTCATCTCCGACAATCCCATTGATCACGGGGTTGGAGAGGGCTGGATTTGTTGTGTCGGTCAAGGAAAAGAGGACAGTGCCGTCGTTCTCTGGATCGAGGACCGTCACGCCCCCACCGTCCGTGCCGACCCAGATGCTGCGGCGTCCGCCGGGGTCGGTTCTTTCGAACAGACATTGGACTGCAGAGTTGAGCAGGCCCCGTTTTCGGTCCATAACCTGCCATTGGCCCCGGTGCAGTGTTGCCAAGCCCTCGGTCGACCCGACCCACAGCTTCCTGCTGCCGTCCGACACCTCGGTTTCGAGAATGGTCAGGATTGAACCGAAGGGTGGGGTGTCCTTGGAACCGACACGAGTCCATTGTCCTTTCGAGAAACGGACCAGACCGTGCCGCGTTCCGACCCACACCACTGGTGATCCGTCATCGGAACGGGTTTCCAGAATGGTCTGAACCATGTTGGACGGGAGAGCGCCGTTTTCCTCCGTGAACAGGGTCCATTGACCCTGGGAGAATTTCAGGAGGCCGCCGTTCCGGGTTCCAACCCACAGCACGGGTCGGCCGTCAGGAGTGCGGCCTTCGCCGAGGCACTGGACGGTCTGCATCGGGAGTTGCTCGGTGAAATGGGTCCATCGACCGGCCGTGAGGCGGGAGAGGCCCTCTCCGTCGGATCCGAGCCACAGGACCTTGGATCCGTCAGAGGCCCGGGTTTCCAGTATGGCGTTGATCGGGGCGACCCGGTGCAGATCACTGGGGGCAAGCCGTCTCCAGGAACCCTCAACCAGCTGTGCGAGGCCGCCGTTCCGCGTTCCTACCCATAATGTTGCGGGGCCGTCGGTGGGATGGGTCTCAAGCAGGCTGTAGACCGCGTTGGAGGGAAGGCCCTCTCGAATGGAAATAGTGTCGATGTTCCCCTTGCTGATCCGGACCAGGCCGCCGCCGTCGGTTCCGGCCCACAGGGAGGCTCCGCCTTTGACCGATGTCCCCAGGATAAGGCTGGTCAAGAAGTTGCTGGGGAGACCATTTTTCGTTGTGACAGAATGCCAGATGCCGTCACCTTTGAGTCGGACCAGTCCCTCTCCGTAGGTGCCGACCCAGAGTGCTCCCCGCCCCTCATCATCGGGAACTCGAATCATGCTGTTGACTGAACCAGTAGGGAAGCCGGGCTCGACGGTGAATCGGTCCGAGCCTGGCCTGAGTACGGCCAGTCCGGTTTCCGTGCCGACCCACAGGGTCGTGCCTGTGCTGTCTTCTTCAGCCATCAGGCCCCAAATCCTGTTGTTGGGCAGACCGTCTTCGATAGAAAAAAGTGTCCACTGACCGTCCTGAAGACGTCCCAGCCCACCCCCATAGGTGCCGGCCCAGATGACGGGAGTTCCAGTAGCCGATGTTGTTTCGGCGAGGGTGTTGACGCGTGGGCACCCCGCCTGGACGCACAGAGTTTCGACCTCGGTCCACTCTCCTTCGTGGAGTCGGAACAGACCGGCGGCCCGGGTACCGAACCAGAGGCTTCCGTCCGAGGCTGCCAAAATCGTTCGAACGAAGTTGGACTGAAGGCGGCAGGGCATGTCGACGGTTTTCCACTGCCGTCCGTCGTAGAAAGCCGCACCGTCCTGGGTGCCGATCCAGAGTCTTCCCCGGGTATCCACCGTGATCGCGTGGACGGTGTTCTGGGGTAGGCCTTGGGCGTCTCTGAATACCCGGAAGGCAAACGATGCCTGGTCGTACGGGTCGGGACCCAAGTGAACAGCATCCGCCGGCCGCTGGGCTGCGGCTGTCAGTGAGCTGAACACCAGGAGTGCACCGAGAAGTACACCTTGCCTCATGGCAGGAATGATACCCGGAATCGGAACGCTTGTGGGTAATTTCCCTGGTGATTGTCGGCCTGAATGGAGCAGGCTCGGGAATTCGCGGTACACTGGATGTCTGATATGGACCTTGGTGACTCGGCCGGACCCGGGTGTTGAGGCGGGCGAGAGCCTCTGGAGGGTGTTATGAGATATCGGGGTTTTGCAATGTGTGTGGGTGTGGTGGTAATCGCCTTGGGATTGATCGGCCTGCCATCCGCTGCGGCGGAGGAACCACAGCCGACGCCGGCGCCAAAGGCTGAGGCCTCCAAGACCAAACGGCCGAAGACCCTTGCTGATCTGGCCGGTGGCCTCAAGCTGCAACAACCCGAAGATCAGAAACAGGGTGGGGTCGTCATCGACAACGCCAACCTCAAAGAGATGGGTGAGGGCGCCGTGATTTCCGAGGGAAAGAATCTTGCGGGCACGGGGCGAGGGGGATCTCCAGCCCTGGGGTTCGGAAGCAAGCAGGGGCCGTCGGATGCCGATCTGGACAGGGCGCGGCAGGAAGTCGAGCTGTTGCAAGCCCAGTTGGAGGCGATTGATCAGGCGACCGAGGAGAACAAGGCGGCCAACCTCTACAGCGGGATGGGTCCCCAGTATCGACCGCCGGGCGTGACGAATCCCCTTCAAAATCAGCGCGAAGACCTGAAAAAGAGGTTGGAAGATGCGCAGGGTTCATACACCACGTTGGAGAAACAGAAGGCGGACGCGGCCAGGAAGAGCGGTTCTCGACCCGGGGCTCAGCCGATCCCGGCGCCGACGAAGAGAAAGCCTGTAACTCGTTAGGATTCTGAAGGGCATAGGCCGGGAGAGTGGCCGACAAGGGTGGCATGGCAGAGGCCTCTGCCCCTCAGAATCCTATTTTTTGCGCTTCGCGCATCCTGATTCTAAAAAGCTGTAACCGCAGGCGATCAGTTTGACAATGAACTGAACGAAGGGTATCGTTTGGTTTGGGATTTGAGGTTTTGAGCAAGTATCAGTTTTTCGTTGGGCTCTTGGCGGCCGCTTTCATCCTCCCGAATTCGGTTGGGTTGGGCGGCGCCCCTGACTGCCTGATACCAGAGGTCGGAGGGGACCATGCGTGTTGTTCGGGACAGCCAGAACCCCCTCCGGTGTCGTGCTGCTCGGGTGAGACGGCAGTCGATCCTGATCCACGCGTGTGCTCCTGCTCGCACGCCCCAGAATCTCCCTCAAGGCTCCTCCCTGCGGTACCGGCAAGCGTTCCCGATCCCCTCGTGGGAATCGCGGTGGTTGGCATTGCCGGCGGGCGCCATTCCGTCTCCATTGGTCGGGCCGCTGACGCTTCGCGTCGAGGCCCGCCGGGAGCGACCGTCCCCGTCTTCCTCCTGGACTGCGCCTTCCTGATCTGATCCTCCCGATAAGCGAATTTGCTGCGCTCACCTCAAACGGCTGAGGTGCGCCCTCGTCATTCGATCGGGAAGGAAAAGAGATGAAAACACTGATAATTTGGGCTGCTTCTGCGGTGTTGTTTTTCGCCGCCGCGGTAGGCGCCGTCGATGACACGGCGGGACCGGTCGCGGGGCTTGTCAAGGCTCTGTCAGACGGGGATCTTCAGCGCCTGGTCAACGAAGCCCTGGCCCGAAATCCAAAGGTGGCGGTAGCCTCGGCCGAGGCTCGAGCCGCGGCCTTCAGAGCGCCGCAGCTGCGAAGCCTGCCGGATCCGACGGTGGGCCTGACGTGGTTCCTGCTCAGTCCGCAGACCCGCGTTGGACCTCAGAGAGCGACCCTCAGTGTGGCTCAGCGCATCCCGTGGTTTGGGAATCTTGAGCTCGAGGAGCAGGCGGCGGTGCTGGATGCGGTCGCGGCCGAGGCTCGGGTCGAGGGCCTCAAATTGGCCCTGGTCACCGACGTCCGAGAGCTGTACGGGGAGTTGCTGTACGAAGATCGCGAGGAGAGCCTTATTAGGCAGGAGCGGGAAGCCTTGGAGCGGTACGAAGAGCTGGCACGGGCACGATACGAAACGGGCGCCGGGTTGGCTCAAGCGGTGGTCAAACTCCAGGCTGAGATTGCCATGACCGAGGCGCGTCGGCTCGAACTGGACCAGAATCGGGTCCAGTTGATCGCGGCGATCAACACACTCCGCGATCTTCCCGGAGATACCCCGGTTCGTCGTGGCCCCGGGGAAAGGCCCTTCGCCGGACCCCTTGACCGGGACTCTCTGCGGTCGCGGGCCCGTGCGGCGAGACCCGAGGTGGGAACTGTCGAGGCGGACATCCAGGCTGCCGAGACGCGAATACAGCTGGCCGATCGACGATCACGTCCCGCTCTGACCGTCGGCCTGACCTATGGGTGGGTCGATCGAAGAGACGATGCCGCCGGGCGCCTCAACCCACCGGAGGGGAACGGAGATGACATCCTCGGGCTCAGCGTCGGGACGACCGTTCCCCTTTGGGGCGAGGCAAATGCCGCCGGGACAGACGAGGCCGTCGAGCGCCGGATGGCCTTCACTGAAAGGAAAAGGGTGATTCTGGCGGACATCGAGGGTGGACTCGGCGATCACCTGCGACGGATTCCATTGCTCAGAGAACAACTGGGCCTTTTCGAAAAAAC
>JAUWTC010000101.1 GCA_030609785.1 Holophagae bacterium | reverse complement strand
TTGACGCACTTGCCGGTTATGACGTCGGCGAGGGGGAGTTCGACATCCTGGCGTCCTTCAACTCGGACTATGACCGTTGGTACTACGGCACCGACGGCAATACGCCGTGGAACCGGATCGACCTGATGAGCGTCGTGCTTCACGAGCTGTGCCACGGTCTCGGCTTCGTTGGTTCGGCGTCCGTTGACGACGGGGTTGGGAGCTGGGGGGTGGAGGGGTTTCCCATCATCTTTGATCGCTCCACGGAGGACGGATCGGGAAACGGTATCATCGACACTGCGGTCTATCCGAACCCGTCGGAGGCCCTGGCCTCGGTGCTTCAGAGCGGCGGCGTCTACTGGGGTGGGTCAAATGCCGTAGCCGTGAACGACGATACACGCCCGCGACTCTACGCGCCTTCGGAGTGGGAACCAGGTTCGAGCTACTCGCATCTCGACGAGTCCACATACCCGGCAAGTGATCCCAACAGCCTCATGACTCCTTTCATCGGCACGGGCAGCGCCATCCATGACCCGGGGCCAATTGTGCTGTGCATTTTCGAGGATCTGGGTTGGACCACCTCCGAGATCTGTGGCGAGCCCGTGACGGGCTGCAACACTTTCTACGACAACGGGAACTCGGCCGATGCCGCATGGTTCGGGGGAGGGCATGCGGGAGATCCGAATTTCATGATGGCGGTCCACTTCCGTCTGTCCGATTTCGGATACCAGCCGGGTCAGGTGGAATTGACCGGATTCTGTGCCGGCAACGACCTGGACCTCAGTGGCATAGGCGGGCCGTGGACGAACCGTGTCTTCGTTTACGCCGACGCTTCCGGGCGGCCCGACGACTCGGTGGTGCTCGGTCAGGGCGACATCAGCACGGGCGACGGTACCGGCATGGTGACGGTGACCCTGCCGTCGCCGGTACGTCTGAACGGTGACTTCTGGATCATCAACCGTGGTGATCCGGCGCACACGGGTGTGGACTTCAACATGGAATTTGACTCGGCCGCCAACGTGGGTCGCAGCTTTGTCTCGTCCACCGGCATCGCCGGACTCGCCCTTGCCGATAGCGAGAACTTCATCCTCCGCGCGAACCTGCAACCCACCACCGGCGGCGGCGACATTTCCTACTGGGTGGCTGCTGCCGCCCGCGCCGGCGGTGCCGGCGGGAGCCAGTGGCGGACCAGCCTCGGCGCCTTCAACCCCTCCGGCTTGCTCGTGAACGCCCTGATCCGTTTCCGCCGGAGTGGTGGAGTGACAGTTTCGAAGACGGTGTCGATCCCGGCCAGGAGCCAGGTGGTGCTCGAAGATGTCGTCGGCTTCCTCGGCTCGAGCGGCACCGGGTCACTCGAGGTCTCGACCGACGAAGAGCTGCTTGTCGGTTCACGCACCTACAACCAGAGCTCCACGGGGACCTTCGGCCAGTTCCTCGACGGTTATCGGCCTTCGGAGGCCTTTTCCTCCGGCGATACCGTGTGGCTGACCATGCTGGAGGAGACCGCGGCCTTCCGCACCAACATCGGATTCACCAACAGCGGGAGCACGAGTGTCCTGCTGCAGGTGACGCTCTTCAACAGCTCGGGTGGTCAGCTGACGAGCTTCACGGTTTTGGTCCCGGCGGGCACGAACGTCCAGGAGAATCAGCCGTTCCTCAACCGGGCGGGATCGAGCAACGTTCGCGCCGCGATCGCCTCGGTCGAGATCATGTCGGGCTCAGGAGTGATCGTCTACGGCTCCGTGGTGGACAATATTTCGGGAGACCCGACGACGATTCCGGCGAAAGAAGCGCCCTTCTAGCCGCCGATCTCCTCTCGCAGGACATTGAGTGCCGAGCCGGCCCGGAACCACTCGATCTGTTCTGAGTTGAGGGAATGGGTGGCCTCGAATGCCTCCGTCGTGCCGTCAGCGTGCTGGAGTTCGATGGTAACCGGACGGCCCGGCGCCAGCCGGCCGAGGCCGGTGACGGCGACTCGGTCGTCGACCAGGATCCGGTCGTAGTCTGTGGGGTTGGCAAACACCAACGGGAGCACTCCCTGCTTTTTGAGGTTGGTCTCGTGGATGCGGGCGAAAGACCGCACGAGGACCGCGACGCAGCCCAGGTGGCGGGGTTCCATCGCCGCGTGTTCGCGGGAGGAGCCTTCGCCGTAATTCTCGTCGCCGACGGCGATCCAGTGCAGGCCCCGTTCGGAGTAGGACCGGGCCAGCTGGGGTAGGGGAAAGGCCTCTTCCGTCGTGATGTCGATGCCGTGGCCGGGTTCGTCGGCAAAGGCGTTGACCGCACTGAGAAAGAGATTGTCGGAGATGTTGTCCAGATGGCCGCGGAAGCGGAGCCAGGGACCGGCCTGGGAGATGTGGTCGGTCGTGCACTTGCCCCTGGCTTTGAGCAGGACGGGCAGGTTGGCGAAGTCCTTGCCATCCCACGCGGGGAACGGCTGGAGCAGTTGCAGTCTTTGGGAGTCCGGCGCGACCTCGATCCCGATCCCGGAGGTGTCCACCGGTGGGGCGACGTAGCCGTCGGCCTTGAAGACGAAGCCGCCTGAAGGGATGTCGGGCGCCGGCGCCGGCGGCTCGAGCCGGAAGGTCGAACCGTCACCCGCCACCAATTCGTCGACCAGGGGATTGAACGACAGGCGGCCCGCCAAAGCGTAGGCGATAGTGATTTCGGGTGAGCCGATGAAGCTGTGAGTCTGGGGGTTGCCGTCGTTGCGTTTGGCAAAATTTCGGTTGAACGACGAGACGATGGAGTTGCGTCCCCCGCCGTCGCCCTCCTTGCGCTGCCACTGACCGATGCAGGGTCCGCAGGCGTTGGCCAGCACGGTCGCGCCAAGGTCTTGGAGGGTCTGCATCTGGCCGTCGCGCTCGATCGTTGCCTCGATCTGTTCGGACCCCGGCGTCACCCACAGGGTGGTCTTGGCCCTGGCGCCGTGGGCCAGGGCCTGCCGGGCGATGTCGGCCGCACGGCTGATGTCTTCGTAGGAGGAGTTGGTACACGAGCCGATCAGGGCAGCGGTCAGGGTGTCGGGCCAGTCCCCGGCAGTGGTGTCCGCAGCCATGCGGGAAACGGGATGGGCCAAGTCGGGTGTGTGTGGCCCGACCAACTGTGGTTCGAGGATGTCGAGGTCGATCTCGATGACCTGGGAAAAATGAGCCTCGGGGTCGATGACGACCTCAGGATCAGCTTCGAGGAGATCGGCGTTGGCCCTGGCGAGGGTGGCCAGGTCCCGCCGCCGCGTGGCCTCGAGGTAGCTCAGGGTGCGCTCGTCGCAGGGGAAGAGCGAGGTGGTCGCGCCGAGTTCGGCGCCCATATTGGTAATGGTCGCCCGTCCGGTGGCTGATATCGAGGGGACGCCTGGGCCGAAGTACTCGATGATCCTGTTGGTGCCGCCCTTGACCGTCAGAATGTCCAGCAGGTTGAGGATGACGTCCTTGGGGGCCGCCCATCCCCTGAGGGTCCCAGTTAATTTGACGCCGACGATTTCCGGCTGCAGGACCTCCCAGTCGAAGCCGGCCATGACATCGACCGCATCGGCGCCGCCGACGCCAATGGCGACCATGCTGAGGCCCCCGGCGTTGGGGGTATGGGAGTCGGTACCGATCATCAGTCCGCCCGGGAAGGCGTAGTTCTCCAGGACGACCTGGTGGATGATGCCGGAGCCGGGTTTCCAGAAGCCGATGCCGTAGCGGGCGGACGCGGACTGGAGGAAATCATAGACTTCGCGGCCTGTGTCGATCGCAGTGGCGACGTCTTCTTCAGCCCCAGAGCGGGCCAAAATCAGGTGATCGCAGTGCACGGTCGAGGGAACTGCGGTCTCATCCCGCCCGCTGAGCATGAACTGCAACAGGGCCATCTGTGCAGTCGCGTCCTGCATGGCGACCCGATCGGGCCGGAGTTGGATGTAGGACCGGCCGGCCGAGAGCTCTTCAGTATCCGGGCGGCTGAGGTGTCCGAAGACGATCTTCTCGGCCAGGGTCAGGGGCCGTTGGAGCCGTCCTCGAACGATATCGAGCCGGGACCGCATCGAGCGGTAGGTGTCTGAAACCAGTTGGGGCGTGCTTTCGATAGTCGGCATGGCATCCTCCGCCTGGAACAACACACCAACGCTTGTTGGTATTCGTCAAAACCGGCAAATCTAGCCCGACCTTCTCACCGGTTTTCGAAGCGAAAGGCGCAAAACGCAATGAGATTCGGTGATCTCGCAAGATGAGTGAGCGAAGGCATACTTGCGGTACGTCGAGGGAGCGAATCGAGAAAGCGCCGAAGGTCGTTGTGGTTTGCGCCTTGCAGCCGGACACTGGTGAGAAGGTCGGGCTAAAACCAAAATGGAACCATCCGGACAGAACACGTTTTGCCTCTCGCAAAGATCGCCAAGTACGCCAAGATGAAAACAATTAAACTCTGTCTTCCTTTGCGCTCTTTGCGATCTCTGCGAGAGAAATTTCTTCCTCCGCCCCTGATCCCTGTTCCCTGACCCTTGGAACAATTGACTCAAAAGGTTGTCGGACGTAGTGTATTCGGACCGCATTCGCGGCTGGAGGCACTCTCATGATTCAGGAATATCTCGTTCACGTTGAAGACCGAAAGACTCTGGGCGTTCCGGCCCTGCCATTGACATCCCAACAGGCAGAGGGTCTGGTGGAGTTGTTGCAGGCCCCACCGGAAGGGCACGAGGCCCTCCTGGTTGATTTATTGGAAAACCGGATTGCCCCCGGAGTCGACCCGGCGGCCAAGGTCAAGGCCGAGTTTTTGAACGCCATCGCAAAAGGCGAAGCCGCTTCTTCCCTGGTCAGTGCAGAGCGTGCTGTCGAGTTACTGGGAACGATGCTGGGCGGCTACAACGTGCCCTATTTGATCAAATTTCTCGATCACCCCGCGTTGGGCGTAGCCGCTGCGGAGGCGTTGGCGGCGACGCTCTTTGTATTCGACGCCGTGGAGCAGGTGAGGGAACTGGCGACCGGCGGGAGTGCCAATGCGCGCCGTGTGCTGGAGTCCTGGGCCGCGGCCGAGTGGTTCATCAAGAGGCCGGTGGTCCCGGACGAGATCGAGGCGGTGGTCTACAAGGTCGACGGCGAGATCAACACCGATGATTTCTCGCCGGCCAGCCACGCGACGACGCGTCCGGACATCCCGCTCCACGCACAGGTGATGGGTGAGAAACGTTTCCCCGGCGGGATGGAAGCGATTGCCAAACTCGAGGCGCAGGGACGTCCTGTGGCCTTCGTCGGTGACGTGGTGGGCACGGGCTCGTCGAGAAAGAGCGCCTGCAACTCGCTGATCTGGCATATTGGGGAGGACATCCCGTTCATACCCAACAAGCGTTCGGGCGGCCTGATTCTGGGTGGTGTGATTGCGCCGATTTTCTTTAATACCGCTGAGGATTCGGGCGCCCTGCCCATCCAATGCGACGTCTCAGGTCTCGCCACGGGCGATACCATCCGCATCCGGCCGAAAGAGGGACGAATCCTGGCCGAGGATGGGCGGGAAATATGTTCCTACGACGTCGAGCCATCGACGGTCCTTGACGAATTCCGGGCCGGCGGACGCGTGCCCTTGATCATCGGCAAGGAGCTGACGCAGCGGGCGCGCCAGGCTCTGGGTCTGGGTCCGATCGAGATTTTTGCAGTACCTCCGGTGGTCGAACTCGAAGGTGTCGGCTACACCCTGGCCCAGAAACTGGTCGGCAAGGCGTGCGGTGTGGATGGTGTGTTCCCGGGAACCGCCTGCCTGCCGAAGATGACCTCGGTCGGAAGCCAGGACACGACCGGGCCGATGACCGCGGACGAGATCAAGGAGTTGGCCTGCCTGGGATTTCAGAGCGATCTGTTCATGCAGAGTTTCTGTCACACTGCGGCCTATCCGCGCGAGATCGACACCAAGATGCACGCGACCCTTCCGGTCTTCATGCAGGACCGGCAGGGCGTTTCCCTCAGGCCCGGTGACGGTGTCATCCACTCGTGGATCAACCGGATGATCCTGCCGGACACGGTGGGGACCGGTGGCGATTCCCATACACGCTTCCCCCTGGGTATTTCCTTTCCCGCTGGTTCGGGTCTGGTGGCTTTTGCGGGCGCGCTGGGCATGATGCCCCTGCAGATGCCGGAGTCGGTGTTGGTCTCCTTCACCGGAGAGTTGCGGCCCGGCATCACTCTGCGCGACGTGGTCAACGCCATTCCCTGGGTCGCGATCGAAAAGGGGCTGATGACGGTCGAGAAGAAAGGCAAGGTCAACGTCTTCAACGGCCGAATTCTGGAGATGGAAGGGCTGCCGGATCTCAAGGTCGAGCAGGCTTTCGAACTGACCGACGCCACCGCCGAGCGTTCGGCCGCCGCGGGCACGATTGCGTTGTCCCAAGAGACTGTGGCCGAGTACCTGCGTTCCAACGTTGCCCTGCTGCGCTCGATGATCAGGGACGGTTACGGTGACGGCGAGACCCTTGAGCGGCGGATCGAGGCGATGGAAAACTGGTTGGCCGATCCTCAGTTGATGAAGCGGGACGGCAATGCCGAGTTCGCCGAGGTCATCGAGATCGATCTTTCGACCATCGACGAGCCGATTGTCGCCTGCCCCAACGATCCTGACGACGTCAAGAAGCTCTCCGAGGTCTCCGGACGTGTGATCGACGAGGTCTTCATCGGCTCATGCATGACCAACATCGGGCACTTCCGGGCAGCGGCGCGAGTGCTCGAGGGGCGTCATCTGGGAATCAACCGCCTGTGGATCGCCACGCCGACCCGTATGGACAAGGCCCAGTTGGAGGCCGAAGGGGTCATGGACATCCTCAAAGAGGCCGGCGCCAGGATTGAGCTTCCCGGATGCTCCTTGTGCATGGGCAACCAGGCCCGGGTCGAGGACAAGGCAACGGTCTTTTCGACATCCACGCGGAATTTCGACAATCGGTTGGGTGACGGCGCCCAGGTCTTCCTGGGCTCGGCCGAGTTGGCCGCGGTCTGTGCCCTCTTGGGGCGCATCCCGACGCCTGCGGAGTACCTTGAGATCGCGGGGGACCGGATCGAGGGTCACGAGGCCGAGATCTACCGTTACCTCAACTTCGATCAGATGGAGGAATACGCGCAGGCTTAGGATCGAACCGTTAGAAGAAACCGAACGGCTGATACTCGAAACTGGATACTTGATACTGGGCTGTGGTCTCTGAACGCTGCCTGATGGCGTATCCTCGAATGCAGATGGTAGATTTTTGGGGATTTTTTCAGGTCTCTTGGGTGTCAGTTCACAGAGTGTGCTCTACTGCCGAGAGGAATGGACCCTCGAAATCCCTGAGTATCAAGTATCAAGTATCAAGTATCGAGTATCGAGTATCGAGTATCGACCACCCGGTGACCCATGACGGGCAGTGAGGGCGCCCAGGAGACCGCTGAAAAGGTTGGGCTGATTTCAGTCCGGACCGGCGTCCTCATTCTCCTGGTCGCAAGCCTTGTCCCGCTGGTGGTGGCTTTCAGAGTGGACCCTCGATTTCCCTCTGACGACGCCTTGATCAGCTTGACCTATGCCAAGAACCTGGCTCGGGGTGACGGCTTCGTTTTCAACCAACCCCCGCCGGTGTTGGCGACGACGACACCCGCTTTCACCCTGGGGGTTGCGGGCCTGACGGCCGTTACCGGACTTGAGCCTACCGAGGTGGCGTTGTGGGTCAGCGCCCTCTGTTGGCTGGGGTTGATCTGGGTGTTCTTCATCTTCAGGGAGGCATTCGGGCTGGATCCGGGGCAGGCTGTGGCAGTTGGCTGCATGGTGGCCGCCCAGGGGTGGGTTGAATACCTCAGCATGGAGGCCTATCCCTTTG
>JAUWTC010000293.1 GCA_030609785.1 Holophagae bacterium | reverse complement strand
CCTCGGGGAACCGATTTTGTTCGAGAAAGGTATCACCCAAGGAAGTGTGACCTTGAGGGTCGTTGGGCTGCATCTCGATGGCCGCACGAGCCAGGTCGGCCGCCTCGTCGAACCGGCCCTGCTCGCGCAGGATCTTGGCCGATCCGAGGTAGGAGGTCTCTCGGTGCGGATCCAGAACCATCATGCGGCGGTAAACCTCAAGGGCCTCATCTTCGTGCCCGGTGCGCGCCAGCGCGTTTGCCAGGGAACCCATGGCAACGACATTGTTCGGGTCAACGGCCAGCAACTCTCTGACTGCGACGACCGCCGCCTCGAAATCGCCGTCGCGCATCAGGTTCTGGGACTGCTGGAATTGCTCCCAGTAGGCGATTCGGTCCTTGGGGTCGGGCCTCGGCCCGGTGGCCTCGCTTTCGGTCGCGGTCCACACGTAGCCAAGGGCGGCGAGTTTGTCGCGGGTCTCGTCACTGATATCGTCCGGCCGCTGTTCCCCGCGGGTGAATGGATCGGTCTCGATCATGCCGCCCAGGTCTTTCGTCAGTCGATCCCACTCGCCTTGCATATCGCCTGTTCCGTGCAGATCTTTCACTTCCGTTGGGTCGTCCGTCAGATCGTAGCTCTCGGATCTCGGCGCCTGGATTACCTTGAGGTCGGCACTGCGCAGGCCTCGCAATTCGGCCCAGCCGAAGTTGAGGCGGGGCACGAAGGTCTCCAGATAGGCCGTTCGCTGTTCGTTATCGCCCTCCCACAGGGGGCGCAGGCTCTTGCCGTCCAGATCCCCTTCGCCGGGCAGGTCGAGTAGGTCCAGGATGGTAGGCACGATGTCCACCGTGCGCACCAGTGGATCGACACGGCCGGCGGCCGGAACCCCGGGGCCGGCGATCAACATCGGAACCCGGGTGGTCGATTCGTAGATGAAGATTCCGTGGGTCGTCTCTCCGTGTTCGCCCAGGCCCTCGCCGTGGTCCGAGACAAAGACGATCAGCGTCTCGTCCAGCAGCCCGGCATCGTCGAGTGAGGCGAAGACCCGGCCCAGCTCACGGTCGGCAAAGGCGATTTCCCCCCGGTAGGGCTCGCCCGGAAACTGGGCGGCGATATCGGCCGGTGGCTCGTAGTCTGCGTGCGGGTCAAAGAAATGCAGCCAGAGAAAGAACGGCTTGTCCTTCGTACGCTCCTGCTCAAGCCAGCGGACCGCCTTGCGAGCCACGGCATCGGCCTTGATTTCCTTGAACATGAACATCTTCTGTTTGGGCCCGCCGGAGAAATCGTCGTCGTAGCCGGCAAAGCCCTGGTCGAGGCCGAACTGGCTGTCGAGAACGAAGGCCGAGACGACGGCGTGAGTCGCGTAGCCCTCTTCCTGGAGCCGTTCAGCCAGGGTCACGGTCTCATCCGGCACGATGTAGGTGCCGTTGTTGCGTACACCGTGGCTGAAGGGGTAGAGCCCGGTCATGATCGAGGTGTGGGAGGGCAGGGTCAGGGGCTGAGGCGTCAGGCAGGTGGGGAACCAAACGCCGCGTTCGGCCATGGCGTCGAGCATCGGCGTCAGGCCGGGCCGCCCGGACGCGAATCCGACGTGATCGGCGCGAACAGTGTCGAAAGTGACCAGCAGAATGTGGGGCCGTGGCGCCGGGCCGCATCCCGCCAGCGCCAGGGTTGCGATCAGCAGGAACAAGTACTGTCTCATGACTGAATGCTATCACTGCCAACCAGGCGAAGCGGGTACCAAACGGGACCGGACGAGAAGCAATTGAACCGCCAAGACGCAAAGACCGCGAAGGGGACGCGAAGAGAATGAGAACAAACCACGAAGAACACAAAGGAAAAGCCACAAAGAGGCACAAAAGAGAAGAAACAAAACCTCCCCCTGTGTTTCCTTTGCGCTCTTTGCGCCTTTGCGAGAGAATTTTTTCCTCTCCCACTCTTGAGAAACTGCGGACCCGGTCGCCAAGACCATTCTAAGGCGTACTGCGGAATGGTCTTGACTATTCCGCAATAGCATTCATAATGGTCCCATGAACAACCGGGCGCGCCTGTACCGACGCATTCTTTCCGATCATCTCTCCACGCACCGCCAGATGGCCTTTGTCAGTGGTCCACGGCAGGTTGGAAAGACGACTACGTGCTCCGATCTCAGTGAGGTCTACCTGGATTGGGACAACGAGGATCACCGTGAGATCATCCTCAAGGGTCCAGCGTCCGTCGCAACCTATGCCGGTTTGGACTTGGTGTCGAGCGGGCCCATCATTCTGGCCCTCGACGAGCTTCACAAATACCATCGCTGGAAGTCTTTCCTCAAGGGGTTCTTCGATACCTATGAGGCCCGCGTCCGCATCATCGTGACGGGCTCGTCAAGGCTCGAGGTTTATCGGCGTGGCGGTGACAGTTTGATGGGACGGTATTTCAGTTTTCGCATGCACCCCTTCAGTTTGGCTGAATTGATTCGTCCTGAACCCAGCGAAGACCCTGTTTCCCCGCCTGCGCCAATTCAGACTGAGGACTGGAACGCTCTCCTGGTACACGGTGGGTATCCCGAGCCCTTTGTTACCCGTGATCCGCGTTTCACACGCCGCTGGCAGCGGTCTCGTATGACCCAACTCCTCAGGGAAGATGTTCGTGACTTGACCCGAGTTCAGCAGATCGACCAACTCGTTATGCTCGGAAGGTTGCTCGCCCAAAGAAGCGGTCAGCAACTCGTATATTCCTCGCTTGCACGTGCCGTACGCGTCAGCGAGAACACCATCCGCTCCTGGATAACGACCCTGGCCTCGCTTCACTTCGGCTTCCTGGTGCGGCCCTGGCACAAGAACGTCTCCAGGTCCCTGCGCAAAGAGCCCAAGTGGTTCCTCAGGGACTGGTCTGGTATCGAAGATGTCGGTGGGCGGGCGGAAACTCTATGTGCGTGCCATTTGCTGAAGGCGGTCGAGGGATGGACTGATCAGGGACTTGGCGAATTCGAGCTTTTCTACGTGCGGGACAAACAGAAACGCGAAGTGGATTTTCTCGTGGTACGCGACGGGCAGCCCTGGTTCCTCGTCGAAGCAAAGCACAGCGATACCCGGCTTTCTCCCTCCCTGGCCTATTTCAGGGATCAGCTCGATTGCCCGCACGCTTTTCAGGTGGTCGTCACTGCCGATTACGTCGACAGCGATGTATTCTCATATGAACGACCCGTCGTCACCCCGTTTCGCACTCTCTTCTCCCAATTGCTTTGAGCTTTGTGCCCAACCCGGAGCCTGACGAGAAGAAATTGAACCGCCAAGACGCAAAGAGCGCGAAGGGGACGCGAAGAGAATGAGAACAAACCACGAAGAACACGAAGGAAAAGCCACAAACAAGAGGAACAACCCCCCTCCCTGTGTTTCCTTTGCGCTCTTTGCGCCTTTGCGAGAGAACTGTCTTCCTCCGCCTGGCCTCTACGGCGCGCTGCTCGACCAGATGTCGGTATCCCCCGTTTCAAAACCGTCGCAGAAGAGGTGATCCAGAACGATCGTCGTTGGATCGGCGCCGCCGCCCACATCCGGGTCGTCTGTCAGTAGCTCGCCGAGCTGGTAGCAGCTCAGGGTCGCCTGAGAAGTCATGGAGCAGCCGCCTCCGGCCATCACGTCCCAGGTGATGGTCACGGTCTCAGATGCCTCGAGGGCGCCGAGGCCGACGATCAGCTCCGGGTGGCCGGTGCTGACGCTCTCGTTGATCAGGATGCCTCGCGAGGCGATCAACGAGTCGGGGATGAAGGTGCCGTTACTGGGGATCGGCACGGTGAAGAGCGCGGAAGCACAGCCGCAGTCGCCTGTGCCTTCAAGCGTCGCGGTGTAGCGGATGGTGTCGCCATACGACGGGCCGGGTGGGGAGAGGTCGATCTCGAGCGCATCGACCAGGCTCGCGGTGGCGGTCACCGTGGGCGCCGCCGACAGGAAGCCGGAGTAGCCCACGACGCCCAAGCTCGAATCGTCGTAGTAGTCCCAGATGTTGTCATCGATGGTCGTCATGTTGGTGGTGCCCCACCAGTTGTTCTGGGCCGAGACGGAGTCGGTGTCGAGGTTGTAGAAATCGTAGCCGCTGACCGTGCCGTTGCCCATGAATGTGTTGAGACCCAGGGAGCTGAGGTCGCCGCCGCCGTAGTCCGAGGGCGGGGCGGCGCTGTCTCTACCCTGCTGGACGCCGTGCCACCCGTTGTTGACGATCGTGTTGCACGCCACCTGGACATAGGACGTTGCCGACGGGTAGGCGGTGATGTAAAGGTAGAGGCCCCGGCTCTCGTTGCCGTCGATGACGCCGGGGTCATCCGTACCCCACCAGTTGTTCTGGGCCGAGACGGAGTCGGGGTGTCCGTTGAAGAAATCGAAGCCGCTGACCGTGCCGTTGCCCATCAAGGTGTTGAGGCCGGGGGAACTCAGGTCCCCGCCGCCGAACCGATAATGCCAGACGCCATGCCCGCCGTTATTGACGATCGTATTGCACGCAATCTCGATGTAGGAGGTGAGCCAAGGGTAGTCATCCGTTCTGAAATTGAGACCATTACCCAGGTTGCCTTCGATGACGTTGTCCAGGAT
>JAUWTC010000104.1 GCA_030609785.1 Holophagae bacterium | reverse complement strand
CAGCACCACGAGGCCCGCGGTCAGTGCGAGTACTGCCAGACTTGTGAGCCAGAGGCCCGCCGTCTGCTTCAACGAGCGCGGCTTTCGGAGGAAATGCATCTAGTTGCCTTCCTGCTCGGGTGTGTCAGGAGCTGCGGATTCCACGGCGAGATCCTCGTAGCGGGAGGGTTGGTTGTTGTAGAGCAAGAACTTGGAGACGTGATACAGGCCGAGACCGAGTTCAGTCATCTGCCGGAGTTGATCCGGGAGAGTGTCCCCGAGATCGGCCCGGGGGTCGGCCGAGTTCAACGAATGCAAACGAGCATCGGACCCATCCCGATTCACCAGCGCCAGGTACTGATCTCCCAAAAGACCGATTTCTCCCTCGGACCCACGCTTGCGGTAGATGAACGCGAAACGGCGGTCGTCGAAACGGGGGTCGAGCAGGTTATGACCGAGGGTCGTATTGACGGCCGAGATCCCGAGGGCGCCGGCAATGGTCGGGAGAATATCCATCTGGGTGGCAGGGGTGTCGATGACCCGGCCTTCCGGAATGAACGAGGGGCCGTAAATGGTGAGCGGCGCGTGGTGAATTCCGAGCCGGTGGATCTCCTCCGAGGCCGGCATGTGCGGGCTGTGGCCGGCAGCGCCGTTGTCGGAGAGGAAGAAGAAGAGCGTGTTGTCGAAGTAGGCTTGGTCGGGCGCGATGGCAAAGTAGTGGCCCACGGCGAAATCGAGGAACCGGAAAGAATTGAACTCCTCGACCGACTCGAACCCGTTCTCGCGCAGCAGCGCCTCGTCGACGTCGACCTTCTCGAAGCCCGGAAATCCGTCCGGAACGGTGTATGGGCGGTGGTTCCCGGAAAGGTGGATGAAGGCGAAGAACGGTTTGTCCTCCACCTCGGACATGATGTCGTTGGCAGCCTCGAAGAGGTCGTAGTCGGTGATGCCCCAAACATCGGCTTGCGCCACTTTGAAGGAACCCTCCTCAATAAGTGTCACGTCGTCGAGGTTGTGCGAGAAGAGGGCCCGGATGTTGGCCCAATTGGCACTGCCGCCGAGGAAGTAGTATTTCTCATATCCCTCGAGGGCCGAAAGAACGAGCTGGTGGGTGACCGTGCGGGGATTGCGCGAGGCCGTCCGGTGGGTGATGGTGTCGGGGATCCCCGTAAGGGTCGCGAATACCGCCCGGGCAGTTCCGTGCCTGGGGGTGTAGAAGTTGGTGAAGAGCATGGAGTCCGAGGCCAAACGATCGAAGTTCGGAGAGGGGTTCAGCGGGTTGCCGAAGGCGCCGGTATGGTGAGCCCCAAATGACTCGGCCAGAATCAGCACCACATTGGGCCGGCCCTGCCCGAGCGGCGTCGGACGGACTCTGCGTGCAAACGACAGGCTTTCAGGGTTGGGCTCGTTAACCCCCAGATAGTCCGCGACCAGGGCATTCGCCGCCTTCACTGCCTCGAGGTCGTACTCCACTTCCTGCTCAACCGTGTTCATGGTGTCGACGAAAAACAGGATCGGGTTGAGAGCGACGTCCGAGACGAATCGCTCGGCTGAGAAAAATGCGTCGCTCCAGCGTAAAGGATAGTGCGAGATCTTCCCGTAGAGACCAGCGACGTAGGCGACAGTGGCGAACACGACAAGCGCCCTCGCCATCGTCCGTCGACGCCGGCTCGGCTGTGCGACAGCCGGTGCCGCCTCTGGTGTCAGCCGAAGCATCAGCAGGCGAAAAACCAGTGCGAACACGGCCGCCCCAGCCGCACCCCACACGACCGGATAGGTCTCCCAGACCATCTGCAACGAGATCAGGGGGTTGTGAAAATAACGGACGAACGAGGCATCGATCCGCTCACCCAGGTACGCGTAGTTGCCAAGATCAACCGCGTAGATCGCGACCAGAAGGGTGGCGAGCAGAGTGAAGTGATGAGTCCACAGTCGCCTCGCCCATACGCTGCGGACGGGGTTGAGAGCCGACACCCCGGCCAGGGCGATCGCGGGCAACAGAAGCAGCAGGCACAGGCGAAGGTCGAACTTCAGGCCCAGGTAGAACGCCTGGGCCAGGTCGAGACCTGCGACTGACTCGGCGCTGGAGCGGAATACCGCCCAGAACACCACTCTGAGCAGCGTGAGGAGGACCATGAGCAACACCAACGGGACCGAGAAGAACCGCAGCCGAGGACAGAGGGGCACGCTCGCCGAGCCGCCACCAATCGGTGCAGCTCTGTCAGTTCTGCTCACGCAGCCTCGGCTGATACTGGTCCAGGTAGCGGCCCTTGGGCCTGTCCAGGGAAAAGCCAGTGCGCCAAAGGATGAGCCTGGTCGCCTGCCGGGCGCGCTGATTGGACCAGCCCTCGAACTCAATGCGGTAAAGCGCTGCGAACAGCACCGAGCGCCCCTCCCCGTGCTTGCAGTGGATGAGAAAGGGCCGGTGCTCTTCGTCGGCCACGTACTGGAGAAAGCGGTCGACTGTTTCGTCGTTCGGCACCTGTAACGACGGCAGGTGGAAGAAGATCACGCCGAGGTCGGCGAGCACACGCCGTTCCGCAACCATGTTCTCCCCTCCCTCATCTTCGCGCCGCATGTCGATCACGGTCCGGATCCCGAACTCGTTGACCAGTTCGGCCATCTCGTCCGCCGTCATGGCAGACGACTGGTAAACCTCGCCCTCGGTGATCGTGGCAAAACGGTTCTGCACCCTGACCCAGTAGAGCCACCACCCAGTGGCGGCGACCACTCCGAAAACGACCACAAGCCCAACTATGGCCGCAAATCGTCCAATGGAACGGGGTTTTTCGGTGCTCATTTTCACGGCGCGAAGTCTAGCATGAGGGCCTACTGACCCAACGACCCCTTGATGGCCGGGAGTTCTCCGATGCCCTTGAGTGAGATGACCAGGCGATAGTCCCTGGCCGGATAGGTCGCCGATTTCAGGTCCCGGTACTCCGCCCGCACCCCCCAACAACTCCCCTTCCAGCCCAGGCCGTAGCGCTGCTGCTGCAACTCTGCCTTGTGGACGTTATAGGCGACATGGATATCGAACGAGAGTGGGAAGTCGGGCTTTTTCAGGCCGAACCGCACCTGAGCCTGGGATGAGGTTTTCTCGCCCGTCGTTGCCGAATAGCCGTCATACCAGGTCACACCGACGTTGAAGGCCGGCCGAAAGGTCGAGGCCGACAGGGAGGTCGACCGTAACTTGTTGGTCAAGGCGTCAAAGGAGGCACGTGCGTCTATCGCGGTCCCCACGACGGGAACGACCCGCAAGGCAAGGCCGTAGGGGCTCTTCTGCGACGTTGCGCCTTCCGCCCCGTAGCTCAATGGATCGGAAAAGGAATAGGTCTGGAAAAAATCCAGCGAGGCCACCTCGCGGGCGCTGGGGCTCTTCCTGGACTTGACATAAAGACGATTGGCCAGCGTCAAGGTGGCCCGGTTGGTGATCGGCGTCGAATCCACCTCGTCGAAGAGGGGGATCAAATTCATGTCGTCCCCGGGATCCGACAGGTACTGGTAGGTCAGCCGCGGCTCGACCAGATGCTTGATCTTGGTTCCCTTGTCGTTGTCCAGATCGAAGATCCGGGAAAAGGACGGCCCCACCATGTCCAATCGGCCCAGACCGAAGATTCTCGATATCGGGGTCTCGTCGAAGGCTTTGCGGTCTTCGGTGTAGCGGGAGCTGTACCAGGTGACCCTGCCGCCGACGCTGGGGGTGACTGTCAGCCACGTCGGACCTGGAAGGGTATAGGAGATCTCGGGAAACAGATCGGCACGGGCGTATGTGCCCTTGAGATCACCACCACGGTCGACGTTGAAGACGTTGACAGATGAAATCAAATTCCAGTAGAGCGAGGTCTGACCGATGCGATTGGATCGAATGCGGATTTCAGCCTCGGGTAACTGGTGCTGCGTGACGTCGTTGGGTGTCAGAAAGGTCACCCGCCGATCCAGGCGGAGATTGAGGGTGGCGGGCCCTCGGGACCGGGTTGCCAAGGCATACGAGTAGAGGTAACGGCGGGTGTTCTGCTGAACGTCGTTTTCGAACTCCTGGAAGAAATCGTTGTCCGACAATTCATGAATCTCGGCCGTCAATCTGAAACCCAGAACATCCTCCTGCTGGTGCCTTCCGTCGATTTTCCACTGCCACACGCCGTCATTGGGATCACGAACGGTGTAGGCGTAGACCTCACCGTAGGCTCCCTCCGTCGGCGCCCACCGAAATTCCGTGCCCAGGCCGTAGTATTTCTCGGAGAACCAGTCGATGTTGATCGTCGTGTCGTAACTCCTGCCAAGTGGCACGAACAACCGGGTGCCCAGATAGAAACCGCGGCGTTCGGAATAGCCGAATCCCGGAAACATCAAACCCGCGGCCCTCTCGGTTTTGACCGGCCACAGAAGATAGGGGAAATAAAAGACCGGCAGCCGCTTGATCCTGAAGGCGACACCCTTGAAGCGTCCATAGCCTTCGTCCTCGATCAGGGCCTCTCTCAGATGAAGGTCCCAGGAAGGGCGATCCTCCTGCTCACAGGCGGTGAACGTTCCGTCGATGATCCTGTAGTGGGTCTCGTCGACGCGTTCCAGGACTGCGCCGGTGAAACTGTAGGTCGGGGGCGCCGTTCCAGTTGCGTTGGTGAAGGTCCCGCTCTTGGTTTTGAGGTTGTAGAGCAGTCGATCCGCAGTGAAACGCTGCTGACCACGGTCGAGGATTACGCCACCCTCGGCCTTGATGTCACCTGTGGCCCGGTCCAACTCGACCGACTGGCATTGGATCCGGATGTCCTGATAGGTGATGACGACATCGTCGAGGGCATGCCATACGTTGCCCTCCCACTCCTGGGATCCCTTGGCACGCACGGCGATCGCCCCCATCTGGGCGGCCGCCTGAGCAGCCGCCAAAAGGATCACCGCGGCGGTGATCCACCGAAGAGGGACGGCGCTCACGGAGCTCTACAGTCTCTCGACGATCATCGCTGCGGCCTCGCCGCCTCCGATGCACAACGAGGCACAACCGAACCTTTTTCCGTGACGCTCGAGAGCGTTGAGCAGGGTCACCATAATCCGGGCGCCGGAGGCGCCGATCGGGTGCCCCAGGGCAACGGCGCCACCGCTGACGTTGACCTTGTCGACGGACAGCTCCAACTCGGTCAGTGCGGCCAGGACTACGGCGGCGAAGGCCTCGTTGATCTCGAACAATTCGATGTCGTCGATCGACATCCCGGCCCGGCCCAAAACCTTCCGGATGGCGCCGATCGGTGCGGTGGTGAACCACTCGGGCTCCTGGGCCACGGTTGCCTGGGCAATAATGCGGGCAATCGGTTTGCGTCCCAGGGCTGCCGCGCGCGACGCCGACGTCAACACCAGGGCCGCGGCGCCGTCGTTGATCTTGGACGCGTTGGCCGCCGTGACGGAACCTTCCTTGTCAAAGGCCGGACGCAGCTTGGACATCTTCTCCAGATTCGCCTTGGTCGGCTCTTCGTCGGCATCGACGACCGTGACGGCGCCCCGCCGTCCGGGCACCTCTACGGGGGTGATCTCCGCGGCAAACGTCCCATCCTCCATCGACGCCAGGGCGCGTTTGTAGGACGTCATTGCGAACTCATCCTGGGCCTCACGGGTGAATCCGTAGTGCTTGACGCAGGTTTCGGCACAGTTCCCCATGTGCTTGTCGTCGTAGGGGTCCCACAAGCCGTCGGCAACCATATGGTCTATCACCTGACCGTTGCCCATTCGATAGCCCGTACGCCCCTTTGGCAACAGGTACGGCGCCATCGACATGCTCTCCATGCCACCTGCAACCGCCACCTCGTAGTCCCCGCACCGGATGTCGTTGGCCGCATACATCATTGTCTTCATGCCCGATCCACAGACCTTGTGAACGGTGACCGCCCCCGCCTCGTGGGGAATGCCGGCATAGATGCCCGCTTGGCGAGCCGGCGCCTGCCCCTGACCGGCCTGAAGCACGTTGCCCATGATGACCTGCTCGACCTGGTCCGGCGCGACGCCGGCCCGTTCGAGGGCCGCCTTGATGACCACCGCGCCTAACCGAGGGGCCGGTACCGAAGACAGCGAGCCGAGAAAAGACCCGATCGGAGTTCGAGCGCCTGAGAGAATGACAATGTCGTCCATGGTTTCTCCTTCTTTCCGGACGCCGGTAGCGGTTGATCCGACGCACCTCGGAATATTGTACTCCGGACCCCGCTTCGGCGGGGTACAATTGAATCGTGGGAACCGGACGACCCCAGAGTCCCGACGACGAGCGCCTGCCTCTGGACACGCTGGTCCAGCGCCTGGAGGATCCAGCCTTTCAGAGCCATCATCCGCGATCCGTCGGCCTGAGAGAGACCAGCACCCACGTCAATCCGCTGATGCTGGCCTCGGCGGACAGCTCCTCAACCTACGTCGACGCCTGGCGCAGCCATGCCGCCCGGTGCCCGGCCTGCCGTCAATTGTTTGAGTATTTCGGGTTGGACCCGGAGTAGCATTTCGTCGGACGAAATGCATGGGCCCTTCGGGCCGGGGCCGAGAAAGTGACCGAACAGCCGACGCCGACGTCAAAACCCGAGAGCACCCGAACCCTCAATTCGGCGCGTGCCGGGCATGGCTTTTCTTCATCGGGCAGACCTCCAGCTAACGGAGCTACTGCGAAGAAAGCCTTGCCGGGCAACGCTCGGCGAGCGCATCAGCAATCGAGTCTGGGCCGATGCCGTAGGCCGTCGAGGTCTTTTCCCTCAAGGGCGATACTCTCCCGATTTCGACTCTGATGCCCTTGAGGGAAATGCACCGAGCGGGGGCGATCGGCGCCCCAGAATCCTGCGATGACCTCAATGCGCCCCCGAAGGCCGGGGTTGGAACCCAAAATCCAAGACCACCGGCCACCCCAGACTCAACAGACGGGACCCGCGAAAGTCACAAAGGCATGTCTGGCGCCTTTTTCAACCAGTACTATCGATCCAGGGGAGAAGACTAGATCCATGTACCCGGCACTTTTCATGTACCCGGCACTTTTCCCTTTTCTCGGGTTTGGAATTCTCCAGCTGGCCTATCTCGCTGATCGAAAAAGGGGCACCCTCCACCTCTCGGACTCGGGAATCCAAAATACCGGCTCATTCGCCAAAAGACCAACCCATACGCCACACCACCAATCCGTACGCGGAACAACCAAGTAATGTCCCTTGTAGTGATTGCGGCCGGGAACAGCGACAGGAACAGGTCCAGGAGGCAGCGACAGCAATCAGCGTCCCGGGCCGGGGCAGCGCCAGATTGCAGGTTCAGCGTCGGCGGCTGTGGTGGCGGAGAATCCACCGGTTCTGCGTCTGAGTTCCCGGACGGCTCGCCGCTTCGGTCACTGCCGGTGACAACTGATCCTGCAGCTGTTTGCTGACGCGGTCGCTGTCTTGGACTCTGTTCTCTATCCCCGGCCTTCGGGGTCGCGCGGGGCGCGCCCCCGCTCGGTGCATTTCCCGGAGGGGCAACATTTTGGACTCTTGTAGGAGGCCCGCCCCTCCGGGAAATGACCTCGGCGGCCTTCGGCGTCAGCCGAGATTCGATTGCCAACGATGTCGCCGAGCGTTGCCAGGTGTCGGCCTTCTTCGCGGCGACGGCCCAGTTGGGAGGGCTGCCCGGTGAAGAAAGCCGCACCAGGCACGCGCCGTCCGAGAGGGGCGTTCTTGGCATGTTGGCGGTTCTACTTTCCGGCTCCACCTGAAGCCCTCGATCATCCGATCGGACCGCCTCCCAGGCACT
>JAUWTC010000190.1 GCA_030609785.1 Holophagae bacterium | reverse complement strand
GTCGAGCTCGCCGTACGGGGTCCGGAGGGCCACCGGATCGGGGAGGACCTGGGGCGCCGGTCCCGGGCGGAGGTCGATGGTCCACTCGAGGTCTGGCCGAACCGGGACGATGATTGGGGTTGAGCGGTTCTCAGACGACATCAGTTCAGTATCCAGCTCGAAGGCGCCAGGATACGTTTTCAGTCCACCCCCGGCCATCAGGGCAGAACGTTCGACTGTGGCCTGGACTTCAATGGTGGCTGCGTGTCGCCCGGGCTTGAGGTCGAGGTCGGGTTCGCCGATGACCTGGGCGCCGGGAAACTGGCTCTGGATCCACCGGGAGAAAAGGAGCGGGTTCCGGCTCCCGCCGAATCGACCCCTCCGCATGGTTGCGGCTTCGCCGGTGTCCGAGGTCCGAACTCCGAGATCGAAGTTCCCGTTCTCGGCTCGGGTCAGGGTGTAGTGGTAGCTGAACCGTCCGGCCCCGGGCGCCGGCGTGGTCAGGGGCCGGCTCTCCGGGCCGTCGACCACCAGGACCCAAGCATTCTGGTCCGGGCCAGGGGGTGGAAAGGCGTTGTGCCCGGCGGCAGTGCCGTCAAGCCACAGATCGTCTTCCGGAAGGTAGGCAATGGCGTGGTTGAAATCCTGGAGCAGGGCCATCCTAGCGGCAACGGGACCAAGTCCCGAGGTCCGGACCATCACCATTCGTGCCGGGATATCGATCGACGAAAAAAGGGCGACCAAAAGGCCTGCCGTGTCTTTGCAGTCGCCCATGCGGTGGGCCAGAACCCAATCGGCGGAAAATGGTCGGTACCGATGTTCCCCAAATTCCAGGCCGACATAGCGAATCTCATTAGTGACGAAGGCGTAGATGCGAGCGATTTTCTCTCCGCGGTTCGTGACGCCTCTGATCAGTCGTTCACCGAGGTCTTCAACCTGCCGGGAGGCTCGGATCCGCGTGGCTACGTGCCTGCCGTACCAGTCGGCCAGATCGCCCCATTCCGGGTGGTTGGAGTAAACAAGATGAGGGCGGAAGGTCAGTTCGGGGCCTTGGGGCACGTCCTGGGGCAGGCCGGCCAGGTCACGGAAGATCCACTTGAGGTGGGTTGTACCGTCGGGTTCTTCCGTGATCTCCGGAACGCCGTCGAGGTGGGCCAGTTCCCAGGCGGGTATCTGGTCTTGGGGACCCGAGAGTTCAATCTCGGCCCGGAGGGTCGGGGCCGAGCGGCCCAGGCGAATGATGCCGCCCTCATAGGCGCCGGTTTCGTTGGCTTCGGCGGTTTCCGTGACCACGGTACTGATCTCGATGATGTCGCCTTCCTTGAGGTCGTCGAAGGAGAAGACCCGGAGGCGCGTGTCGTAGAAAATGTTGAGTTCGGGCTCGGAAAGCCGAGGGGAATCCTGGCGTCGGGCGCTGACCTCGCTGCCGTCCCGGCGGAGGATACGGGCCTGCAATACTCTCAGTCGCTGAGTCTCCGGGACGTAGGGTACGTGGTGCCTCTTGAGTGACCGGGATGCCTCGGAGGACCGAACCAGCCAGGCCTGCTGCACCGTCTTTTCGGTCAAATTTCCAGGGAGGAATCGCACCGCCGTATGGTCCAACAGAACGACGTTTGGGCCCTCGAGATGGTCGATCTGGTCGGCCAATTGCCACAGTTCTTCAGGGCCGAGGATGGGGTGCGTTTCCTCGGATTTCTGTCCCAGCAGCGCCAGCAGGTGTTCGGCTCGTCGGCTCTGGGGTCGGTCTTCGAGAACCTGGTGGGCGGACCGGGCGGCGGCATCGTCGTGTCCCAGCCGGTGCTGGAGGTGGGCCTGCTCCATCAGCAGGTCTACGTGGTTTGGACACCGCGTCAGCCCTTCGAAGATCACTGAGGATGCGACGTCGAGGTGACTTTGGGACGCGTGGAGGCGGGCCAGTCGAATTCGGAGACCGGGCTGGTTGGGGTCTCGGGCCAGTTGGGTGGTCAACAGCTGTTCCAGGCGCGTGCCGTCGCCGCACCGCGCCGCGTCATCGAGTTGGAGATCCTCGACCCGAGGAAGACCGGGGGCCAGCGCCGACAGTCTGTCCAGCACCTGATCCAACAACTGCCACCGACCGAACTGTGCCGCCCAGTCGGCCAGGACACCGAGGATGTCCAGACATTCGGGCGCTTTCTCCATCTCCCGGATCACATCGTCCAGGATCACCGGACCCCACCGCTCCACATCGAGGCTGAGGGCCGCGGCCGCAACCGCAGGACTCTTGAGGTGATCAGTCAAGAGAGATTCTGCTTCGAAGTAGAGTCCTCGGTCCTGGTACCAGCGAGCCAATTCTGTTCGAGCAGGAAAGGCCGGAGCACCGGCGTCAACAGCCTCCGCCAGGAGGTCCCGCTCGGCAGCGGCCTCCGAGGTGACCATCCACTCGAAAAGCCTGGCCTGAACCGGATCTTCCCGGCGGGCCTCTCGGCAGGCCTTCCTGGCCGAGCCGGATCCTTCGGGGTAGGGGCTGCGGTCTACCAACAGGGATGCCAGTGCCAGTCTTGCGCCGGGCCGACTCGCGGCGACGGCAGCTCGAATCTCACTCTCCAGGGTTCTGATGTCGGGCGGGCGTCGGTCGACCGGCCGGATTGTGGTGGGGGGTCGTTCGATCTCCCGAACTCCCGAGAGGGCGGACCCGTCGGGGGCCGTCAGTCGGACCCGTAACCACCAGTCCGAGGACTCGGATGCTACGGCGACGACCAGCGTATTGGGCCCGGCTCGCAACCAGGCGCCGGCGGCGACCTGGTCCTCTGCGGCCCTGAGGGGAAAGTCGGTTGTCAGCAGCAGCTCGCCGTTGAGCCAGACCCGGGCAATCTGTGCCGCCCCAAGGCGGATAGCCACGGGTGAGATGGCATCGCTTTCGACCGTCGTCGCCAGGTAGAGCATCTGACGGCGCGCAGGCCACGCCAGGCCCTGAACCTGGACCCATCCCAGCGGGTCCGTACCTGGAGTCGCACGCCACCCGGCATCCGCCGAGGGGAGGACAGCCTGGCCGGAGAAATCTCCCAGCTCCTCAATCGAGTGACTTGGCGAGGACCACCACCGGGTCAGGCCGCCGCTGGTGTGAAACAGTTGGGTCGCGGCTGCCGGATGCCCCTGGTCCACGGCAAGGGCCGCACGGAGGCGCCTGACTTCGTCGGCCATCAGCGGATCCATCGGGCGCGCCGAGGCCAGGCGATCGAGAAGGTGGGTAGCGGTCGACCAGCGAGTCAGGGAGTGCCGGTACTCCAGGGCCAGAAGGACGTGGGGGTAGTCGATCGGCGCCAACCCGTCTTCCAGAGCCTTGGCGACTTGGAGCGAGGCCCAGATATCGACAGAGTCGGTCTGCTCAGCCGCCTGTGGCGTCAATGCAAGACCGAGCATCATGGCGCAAACCAGCAACGCTCTCAGACCGATGATCGGTCGATGGACCCCGGTTTTCCCGTTCCTCATCGAGGGAGTATGGCACAACGATTTACCCCCTGGCCTCGGTGCCTGAGCTTTGAACCCTGATCCCTGAATTTTGAACCTATTTCCCAAATCTCGACTCCTAACCTCTAACCTCTAACCCCCAACCCCTAACCCCAAAAGTCCCAATGGGTTGTGTGATCCCCATTCGTCTCGGTTACAATGCCTTCGACCAAGGAGGTGTCATGCTGCACGCCGTCATCATGGCGGGAGGTTCGGGGACCAGGTTCTGGCCCGCATCCAGGAAGAACCGCCCCAAACAGTTCCTGCAATTGGCCGCTGACCGGCCTCTCCTGAGGTTGACATACGAAAGGTTGACGCCCATGGTTCCACCGGAGCAAATCTGGGTGGTGACGGCCTCGGCGACGGTTGCGCTCACTCGGGAGATCTTGCCGGAGCTTCCGCCGGACAACGTCCTGGGGGAGCCGGTGGGCCGGGACACAGCGGCATGCGTTGGTTTTGCTGCCGAAGTGCTCGCACGTCATGACCCGGGCGCCGTCTGTCTGGTGCTTCCCGCGGACCATGTGATCGGAGACGAGGATCAGTTCAAACTGGCGATGGGCGCCGGCGTCCGCCAGGTGGAAGAGAACGGCGGCCTGTTGACCTTCGGGCTGAGGCCTACCGGTCCCGAAACGGGTTTCGGCTACCTCCAAGTCGGCGATGCCTGCCGAACGATAGACGGACACCAGGTTCATTCCCTCAGTGGTTTTGTCGAAAAGCCGGATGCCGTTACCGCTCAAGGCTACCTCGATCAGGGGGATTTCCTCTGGAACTCCGGGATGTTCGCCTGGAAGGCCGAGGACCTCCTGGCCGAGATCGACCGTCAACTTCCGTTGCTGGGCCAAGGTCTGCGTCGTATCGGCGACGCCCAGGGCACGGGGGACCAAGCGGCGGTCCTGGCCGAGGTCTATCCGCACCTTCCCAGGATTTCAGTCGACTTCGGCATCATGGAGGGTGCGACGGTGCGCTGGACCGTGCCGGTCTCATTCCCATGGTCGGACGTCGGGTCATGGCCGGCACTGCGAGAGGTCCTTCCTTCAGACGATGACGGGAACGTCAGTCGAGGCCGAAACGTCGTCCTCGATGCGGGTCGCAACGTCATCGTCAGTGAAGGCCCCGTCGTGTCGCTGATCGGCGTCGAAGACCTGGTGGTCGTGGCGACGTCGGATGCCGTGATGGTCGTTCCTGTCGATCAGGCCCAGAAGGTCAAGGCGGTCGTAGAGGAACTCGAAAACCGAGGCTGGGACGACGTGTTGTAGCTATCAGCTATCAGCTCTCAGCTCTCAGCAAGCGCCCCTCTCCGACGGGACGTGCCACTCTTTGCATTGTCCCCAGGGTAACCTCCCGGTATTCATGTAGTTGCGGACAATGCATAGGGTGGCAATCCACGGGGAGCGCCTCAGCGATCGAGTCTCGGGTGACGGCAGTAGGCCGCCGAGGTCTTTTCCCGGAGGGGCAGTGCTCTCCCGATTCAAAAAATGTTGCCCCTCCGGGAAAAGACCGAGCGGGAGCGATCGGCCGTCGTTTGAGTTCACGTTGGCCTCGAAGCGCTCCCGAAGGCCGGGGTTGGAATCTACGATGTTGGCAACCCGAGCCCTCAGTCAATCACAAGGTCAGGAACCGTTTCAGCCGGTAGGGAACATGGGCGTGATGCGGGTAAATGGATCTGCTGTCTTGCGCGGTTTCTACACTTATTCGTCACTGGGCTTGACACGGGGAGGTTCATAGAAGGCTGCGCAGTCGAGGATGCGGCCGGCTACGGAGTACCTGGGTACTGTCGAAAGCCATAGCAAACGTGATGCCCAGGCTTGGGAACCAAGTCTGGTGTAGGGGGAACCGTGATCGTTGCGTTGCTGGTACTCCCAGATGAGCTGGATTTGGGAACACGTCAGTGTCCTTCGGATGGCAACTGCCGCAAGGACGACGATTGCTCGCTCTTTCGCGAGGTCGTGGGTGGTTTGTTTGGGTGGGCATTGGCCACAATAGAACCCCTGTTCACGCCCTTGTAGGAGGGGCGACCATTGCCCCTCCCAGCAGAAAACGAAGGCCTTTCCGGCTGCGTCAACGAACTTTCCGTTTTGAAGAGCGCGATCCACGTCAAACTGCACCAACTCGGCAGGGCCCGTGAGACCAAGTTCCGCCAATGCATGCTGCTCGAGAGCGGTAATCGCTCGCTCGTGCACCGTAGAGTTGTCCACAGGCTGATCGGGGTCATCCTTCATTCCGCACGAAGCGGTCAAGAGCGAGAGAAGAAGAACTGCGGCAATCTGAGCTGACGTGGGCACGGCTGGCCGTCCCAGGCCTAACTGCCAAATCGACCGCAAAAGTGCAGCCTTGAAAGGCTGCAAAAGATCCAAATTCGTCATGTCACAAGCCTACAACGGGTTACGAATTCCGTCCACGCCACAGGGACCTCATG
>JAUWTC010000133.1 GCA_030609785.1 Holophagae bacterium | reverse complement strand
TGGAAAAACCGGACGGTGTCATCAGTTTCACCGGTACGGAGGATCTCTCCGAGTGGCGGCGCATACTGGCCCATCCCGGTACCGATCCGTGGGCGGCGGAGTCCGGGGAAACAGTCTCGGGCACTGTTGTCTTGGAGCCCGGAGAAGCGAAGGTGTTGGCGGCATTTGACGGCCCCGATCAGATCACCGGCATGGTCTTGCGTGTGCCTTCGCACCGATTGGGGGAGGTCGTCATTCGAATGTCCTTTGACGGCCGTACGACGGTTGATATGCCGCTTCCGTGGTTTTTCGGTCTCGGCCGGCCTTTGTGTCGCCCTATGCGCTCCCTCTTTGTAGGTGGTGATCAGGGAGAGGTTTACAGTTACTTCCCGATGCCGTTTCACTCGGGGGCTGAGGTTGAGGTTGAGTTGTCATCGGCCTCGGCAGAGGGTCTCAAGCTGAGGTATGCCGTTCGTCGGATGGGGCGCGCCCCTGCCTCGGACGCTATGCTCTTCAGCGCCCAAATGATTGATGTGCCGGGTTCCGTGCCGGGCAGTAACGCCGTGCTCCTTGACCTGGTGGGGCCGGGGCGTCTGGCGGGACTTGCCTTAACGGCGGGCTCGACGTCTTCGGCTGGATGGGCTTTTCTCGAGGGTGACGAGACTCTTCGGGTCGACGGCGAAATCCCACCCTCGTGGCGGGGAACCGGAGTCGAGGACTTTTTCGGTGGTGGTTTCTACTTTCGGATTGACCGTGGCAGGCCTGGGATCTTCCGTCAGGCCTTGCACGGTATGACCTGTATCGGGGGGACCCCGGAGCGTCCGTCGATGAGCCTCTACCGGTTGATGCCGACCGACGGACCGATCTTCGGCCGATCTTTGATGCTTGAGGTCGAAGGCGGCCAGACCGGCCACCTACCGGTTCGGTGGCGTGGGGTTGCCTGGTTGTACGGATTTGCGGATTCGCGTTGAATCAGCTCGAACTACCAGTTTGAGATGCTAAGACCCTTTTGAACGAGGACGTTCTCTCGTCGCCCAGAATCAACTGGGCGGCTTAGAGGACCCTCCTATCTGTCCACGAGATCCTCCAAAAACGCCTCCTCGGCCAACCTCGGTCTGGTGATATGACCGCTCGTGGTGTTCCTCTCGTTCCAGTCGTCGATGGTGGAGATGGCGTTTGGGTTTCGCGCCCAGGCTCGGCGGCTGACGCCGCACATCGTGTCCCAATCCAGGGCGGTGTCGAGAATACGGTCGACCTTGTCCGAACCGTCGAGCACGAGGCCGAAGCCGCCGTTGATCGCTTTGCCGGTGCCGACGCCGCCGCCGATTGATAAGACCGCCATCGTCATGCCGCGGGCGGTGTTGCCGGCCCAGCACTGGTGTGCCATGTCGGCGGTCTGATTGGAGCCGTCGTAGATGTTGGCGGTCTCCCGGTAGGGCGAGTCCGTGCCGCCGGTGTCATGGTGGTCACGGCCCATCATGACGGGGCCGATCTCGCCATCACGGACCATGCGGTTGAAGGTCTTGGCGATCAACGTTCGCCCTTCGGCGTCGGAGTAGAGGATGCGGGCTTGTGTGCCGACGACCAGCGCGTTTTTCTCCGCGTCGCGGATCCACTGCCAGTTGTCGCGGTCCTGGCCGCGGCGCGTCGGGTCGATGCAACCCATTGCCGCGCGATCGGTCTTACGGAGGTCCTCAGGGCTGCCCGACAAGCAGACCCAGCGGAAGGGCCCGTAGCCGAAATCAAAGCACAGGGGTCCCATGATGTCCTCGACGTAGGACGGCCAGATGAAGCCGCGGGAGGGGTCCTTTCCGTCCGCCGTGATGGCCGGTTCGCCGGCGTCGTACACGGCCTTCATGAAGGCGTTGCCGTAATCCCAGAACCGGGCGCCCTTGGCCGTCAGGCGCTTGAGGACGCGGAAGTGGCGCTTGAGCGAAGCATCGACGAGGTTCCGGAATCTCGATGGGTCCTCGGCGAGAATCGTGCGTCCCTCGTCGAAGGACACTCCGGCCGGTGTGTAGCCGCCCTCGTAGGGGGCATGGCAGGAGGTCTGGTCCGAGATCAGGTCGACTGAGATGTTGTTGGTATCAATGTATTCCAGGAGATCGACGACATTGCCTTGATAGGCGATCGAGAGCGCCCGGCCGGCGGCGGCGGCGTTTTGCATCATTCGGACGGCCTCGGCGACATCGTCGGTCTTTTCGCTGACCCAGCCCTGGGAGTGGCGGGTTTCGACCCTGGAGGGATCGACCTCGGCGATGATGCCGGCGCCGCCGGAGATCTCCAGGGCCTTGGGCTGAGCGCCCGACATGCCTCCGAGACCGGAGGTGATGAATGTCTTGCCCTTGAGGTCGCCGTCTTCGGGGACGCCGAGATAGAGCCGTCCGGCGTTGAGAAGCGTGATGTAGGTGCCGTGCACGATGCCCTGCGGACCGATGTACATCCAGCCGCCCGCGGTCATCTGGCCGTAGTTGACGCAACCCAGTGCCGCGAGGTGCTGGAAATCCTCGGGGGTGTCGAACTGCCCGATCAGCAGGCCGTTGGTGATGATCGCCCGGGGAGCTTCGGGCTTTGAAGGGAAGAGGCCGACGGGGTGGCCCGAGGAGACCACCAGGGTCTGGGTGTCGTCCATGATTTCCAGGTACTTCTTGATCAGCAGGTACTGCATCCAGTTCTGGCAAACCTGGCCGCTCTCGCCGTAGGTCACCAGCTCGTAGGGGTAGAGGGTGATGTCGAAGTCCAGATTGTTGTCGATCATCACCTGCATCGCCTTGGCCTCGACGATCTTGCCTTGATACTGATCGACGGGTAAGCCGGTGATGCGTCCGGCGGGCCGATAGCGGTAGCCGTAGATACGGCCCCAGGTTCGCAGTTCCTCGAGGAATTCCGGCGCGACGATCTCGTGGTGTTCCTCCGGGATGTAGCGCAGAGCATTCTTGAGTGCCACCAGGGTGTCCTGGCGGTCCAAGTGGTAGCCGCGGTTGGGGGCGCGACGGTACTGTGGGTCGAATTCTTTGCATTCGGGAAGCTCGGTCAATTCAACGGTGAGCATGGCATTCTTCATGGCGCTGCCTCCGAGGCGGGATTGTAGCGTGCCCGGAGGGCGGATTGTATCGGCCCGTGATGTCGCTGCGGCCATCGAGACTAGCCCGGCCTTCTCACCAGTGAGCTACTGCGGCGCGAAATACGCAGCAATCTTCACCGTTTTCTTGAATTCGCTCAATCAACATAGTGCAGACTATGCCTCATTCGCTCAATTTGCGAAAACGCCGAATCTCACCACGTCTTCCGCACCTCGCAACGAAAACTGGTAAGAAGGTCGGACTGGGACTGACTGAAATTGATCAGAATTCTCAACAAGCCCGGTCTTTTTGATCTGAGAACTTCGATCAGGATGTTCATATTTTCAATTGGGGACATGGGCGGGATTTCGTGTTAAATATGGTTAGCAATTCGATACATTTTGAGTTACTATCTCTTTTTGGGAGATGAAGGATTTGATGACCACTCTGGATACCGTCGACGTCCTGCGTAAGACTCGAGTCGTCTTCATTGAAGGCGGGCAGGGGGTCGGCGCCCACCTCAATACTTTGGGCATTCATGTTGGTGATTGCCTCGAGGTTGTCGAGCGTGCGCCGTTCCGGGGACCGGTCCTGATTGAGATTAACGGGACCCGGTTGGCATTGGGGCGTGGTGTGGCTTGTCGGGTCAGGGTCGAGGCTATCGAGGACCGGCCGGTTGTTCCTGCGGTTCGCGCCTCCTAGACCGAATGAGGTTCCTTCTCGCCGGCCAGCCCAATTCGGGCAAGAGCACGATCTTCAACGCAATCGCAGGATACCGCGCAGCGACCGCCAATTTTCCGGGGTCGTCGGTCACCTACACGCTCAGTCGTGCTCTGATTCACGGGCGCGAGGTCGATGTTGTCGATCTTCCGGGCATGTACTCTCTGACCTCGGCATCTCCGGACGCCGGTGAGGCCGTTCGGTTTGTTGCTGAAGAGGACTGGGACCTGATCATCAACGTCGTTGACGCCAGCAGGCTCGAGCGGTCTCTGGAATTGACTCTTCAGCTGCTCCAGCTGGAGCGGCCGATGGTTGTTGCCCTCAACATGATGGACGAGGCCGAACGGCACGGTATGACGATCGACGCCGAGGCCCTGGGGAGAAAGCTGGGTGTTCCGGTCGTCCCCACTGTTGGACGTCGGGGACAGGGGCTCAAAGATCTGTTCCGAACAGCTCTTCAGGCTGCCCACGGTGGGTCTGCTGCCGGCACAGGGTGTTTTGACAAGGAAGTCAAAACGGCCGTCGCTCGGGTCAAAAACCTTCTGGAGGATGCTGGATTCCAGAGCAGGTTGCCGACGACGCTTGTGGCCACCAAAGTGCTCGAGTTGGATCCGTACTTCAGGGAGAAGGTTCGGCAGTCGGCTCCGCAGGTCGAAAACGATCTCGATGCCATTATCGAAAATCTCCAAGAAATCCACGGCTGGAGCGCGGACCAGGTGGTGTCCGGGTGCCGTCACGCGATGGCTCACACGATCTGGGATGCGATCGGACAATTGGGCCGGCCCAAGGTCGGATGGCGCGAGCGGGTCGATCGGCTGCTGCTCCACCCCTGGTCCGGCGGTCCGCTGATGGTGTTGATCCTCTCGACGGTCTTCTACCTGGTTTTCGGCGTCGGACGGTTGCTCGAGGCGCCTCTGGTCGGTTGGTTCGACGGCATGCAGGCCGTGATGGAGGGACGCTTCCCTCCGGAGACCCTGGCCGGGGCTGTGCTGTCGGGGGTCTTCCTCGGCGTCGCCGGCGGTTTGACCATCGTCTTGCCCTACCTCTTGCCCTTCTTGATCGCCCTTGCGGTGTTGGAAGACTCGGGCTACCTGCCGCGCATGGCCTACATCCTCGACAACCTGATGCACCGAATAGGCTTGCATGGTAAATCCGTGCTGCCGTTGATCCTCGGCTACGGCTGCTCCGTCCCGGCGATCATGGCGACGCGGATCCTCGAGTCCAAGAGAGACCGGCGCATTACCGCGGCCCTGGCTTCCTTCATCCCCTGTTCCGCGCGGACCATCGTTATCTATGGTCTGGTCGCGGCCTATCTTGGGCCGCTGTGGGCTCTGGGGATCTACATCCTCAACCTAGTGGTCATCATGGTCATCGGCCGGGTTTTGAGCCAGTTCCTCAAAGGGCGTTCTCCGGGTCTGATCCTCGAGATCCCCAGCCTGGCGTTGCCGACGGTGAAAACGATGGTTGCCAAGACCTGGCTCAGCCTGAAGGAGTTTCTCATCATCGCGTGGCCCGTCCTGGTCGTGTCATCGCTGGTCCTGGCCCTGCTGGAGTGCTTCGGCGCGGGCGCCTTTCTCAACGACGCCTTGACGCCCCTGACCGTGTGGACACTCGGGTTGCCGGCGGCCGTCGGCATGACCCTGATCTTCGGCGTGCTTCGCAAGGAGCTGACCCTGGTGATGCTCGTGCAGGCCATGGGGACCAACCAACTCGACCAGGTTCTGACGAACGAGCAACTGGTGGTCTTCACCCTCTTCGTCGTCTTCTATGTCCCCTGTGCAGCCACCGTCGCCGCCATGGCTCGGGAGCTGGGCTGGAAGGACACGGCGTGGATTTCGGGGCTGACCGTCGTTGTCGCTCTGGTCTTGTCGGTTGCAGGGCGGATGGTGTTTGCGGTCATCTGAGCCAAGGTCGGGCGCCGCTGCTCTTCGCTTCGCTCAGAGCTGACGGTCTTCGGCCGTCGACGAATCGAGGCTGGTAGATCGTTGTCAGTTGCATGGTCGGGCGAGCCTCGCTCCATCTTCCGGCCTTCAGCCCGGCCCGCTGACGCGGGCAGCGGCTCCGAGGGGTCTGGGGGCGCCCCAAAGACCCTCGCTATCGACGCCCTCTTGCCCACGCCACCCGCTTCGCGGGTCCGAGCCTATCGGCTCGGCAGCCCTTCTGGCTGGGCGCGATGTCCCTACCCCCCACCCACCCGCCCTCAAAACTTCCGGCGGTCGGCGACCTTCGGTCTCCTCGCTGCCGAAAGTTTTTTGGGGTGGGGGAGAAATTGAAGGTGGGCGCTCGTGGGGTATGGGGTTTGACTGAGGCCTGAATACGATACGATCTCAGCCCTGTTCATGATGAACCGTTACGAACCTCATCGGCACCACCGGCGTTCCGTTCGCCTGAAGGGTTACGACTACACACAGGAAGGCGCGTATTTTGTCACTGTGGTCACGCAGAATCACAGCTGCCTGTTCGGCGAGTTGGCGGGAGAGACGATGTGTTTGAATCCTGCAGGCAAAGTTGTCGAGGAATGCTGGCAGGCCATTCCCGATCATTTTCCGCATGTGGAATTGGACGGGTTTGTGATCATGCCGAACCATGTTCATGGCATTATTCGGATCGTAGGGGCGAAAAATTTTTCGCCCGTACACCCGGATCCGGTATCTCCGTCTGACACCAGTGTGTTTCGTTCCCCAAAGAGAACAATCGGTTCGGTCGTGCGCGGGTTCAAGATTGGTGTAACCAAGTGGTTCCGTTCGAATACGGAAATCCAGAATGTCTGGCAGCGCAACTACCACGATCACATCATCCGCAATGAGGCAGCCCTGAACCGCATCCGCCAATACATCACGGAAAACCCGGCGCGATGGGACGAAGATGATGAAAACCCCGAGAACTGGGAGTAAGGATGGTACCGATGAAGATGACGGGCTATTGGCGAATTTCGAAGATAATTGTTCTGGTACTAATGACCGCCGCCGGCGGGATCGCCGCCGACGGTCTTGGGGAGGTCGAGCCGGGTGCGTTGACCCGTGAGGTGGTGTTGCTCTACACCAACGACTTTGAGAGTGCGTATGACCCGATCCCGGCATTCTGGCGGGATGATCTGGAGCATGTTGGTGGTATTGCCGAGCTGGCGGCTCTGATCGAGGCCGAGCGGGCGAAGGCGCCTTTGAGTTTTTTGCTGGACGCCGGCGACATCTTCACCGGTACGCTGGCCAAGCTGACCCACGGTGCAGCGTGGCATCGAAGCCGATATTCGCCTCGCAGGATTGGTGGAGGGTGTCGACGTGCTGATCGGCGGCCACGCCGATGCC
>JAUWTC010000148.1 GCA_030609785.1 Holophagae bacterium | reverse complement strand
CCGCCGAAAGAGGGAGGACTTGCCGGCGTTGGTGTAGCCCACCAGGGCGACACTGGGCACGGCCCACCTTCGGCTCCGTCGCCGGCGACGATCGCGCTCAATGATTACGAGTTTCTTCTTCAGGTGGGCAATACGTTTGGTGATCAACCGGCGGTCGATCTCCAACTGGGTCTCACCGACACCCCGCGTGCCGATTCCACCAGCCTGACGGGACAGGTGGGTCCAGCGCCGGGTCAACCGCGGCAGCAAATAGCTCAGTTGTGCAAGCTCTACCTGGGTCTGGGCCTCCCTGGTACGGGCACGCTGCGCGAAGATGTCCAGAATCACCGCGGCACGATCCAGGACCTTGACCTCCTCGGGGATTACTTTTTCGATATTGCGTACCTGGGATCCGGTCAGGTCCTCGTCGAAGACCACGGACTGAATTTTCAATTCCCTGCAGTCTTCCGCGACCCCCTCCAAGAATCCCGAACCAACCAGGGTTGCCGGATCGGGACGTTCACGCTCCTGAACGGCCCGTCCCAAGACCTCGCCCCCGGCAGTCTCTACCAACCGCTCGAGCTCGTCGAGGTGTTCCTCGACCAGAAGCCGGGGAACCGCCGGTCGAGCGAGCCCGACGATCAGTGTGGGTTCTCGGTCGTCATATCGGGGTTCGTACATTAGATACCAACCCTCAAGGACAGCGGTGGGCACATCAAGGATCCAGGGAGCAGAGGGGTCTCTGCCGAACTCATCAACAATGCCCGACAGCTACCCCGCAAAGTCGGTCGATCCCGTTTCCGGCTCCAACTTCGCCGGGTCAGGGCAGGTCTTCCTGATGGAGCCTCAAGAGGACTCGTTCGAATGCCCCCAGGGTCTCCTCAATGTCCTTTGCACCATGAGCCGACGAGACGAAAGCCGGAGTGCATGCCTCCTGAGGCATCAGGACTCCTTCTTCTCTCAGGGCAGAAACCAGCCGCACGTAAATTGCCGAATCCGACGCTTTTGCCTGAGCATGGCCCAAGACGTCGTCCCGCGAGGCGTACACAGCAAAGATCGAACCCAGGTGGTTGATCTTCAACGGACGTGAGAATCGTTCCGCCAAGGCAGCCGTGCCCTCGACCAACTGCAGGCAGCGCTCCTCGAGCCGTTCAAAAACGGCATCGTTTTTCAGGATTGACATCACTGCGTCTGCCGCCCGGAGTGCCACCGGGTGGGGAAGCGTCTCCCTGCCTCCCCAAAGCAAACTCTCCGATTCCTGAACCGTTTCGGTCAAACCGAGGGCTCCGATCGGGAACCCTCCGCCCAACGCACCTCCGAAGATCGCCGCATCGGGGGTTACGCCAACCAGCTCAGCCGCTCCCCCTCGGGCCACCCTGAGGCCTGTGAGGCGTTCATCAAAAATCGAAAGAACCCCGGTTTCTCGACACAATTGCACGATCTGAGCCGGCATCCCCTCCGGAACAGGAATCACACCGCACCCACTCATTATGGGATCGACGATCACACCGGCAATTTTCGACGCGCCGGCTCCAAGAGCTGCTTCGACCGCTTCCAAATTCCACCCTGGAAGGACCCGACAGTCTTCTTCGCGGACCGGCGCATTCCGCGGCCAACTCTCACCGAAAACTAGAAATTTATCCCGGCCTGTTCGACTTCTGGCCCACGAAAGGGCCCGTTCGAAAGCCTCATCCTCGTCGCGGAAAAAAAACCAGGAGCCAACCCACGGCATGAACTGCTGCAGGCTTTCCGCCAGATCAACTTCGGCCGGAGGATGGAATCCAGACGGAATACCGTTTGCCAGGGCTTTTTTTACGGCATCGGAGATGTACTGATTGGCATAGCCGACGATAGCCGCCCCGTTACCTCCGGTGTAGTCGATATATCCGACGTTGTCGACATCGAAGAGCCGTGGACCCTGAGCCTTATGGATCAGAAGCCCGCTCTCCACAAGGTCCCGAACCCTCGGCAGGTTTCGGGCCCGTTCCACGATTTCGTCTCGCCGTTTACCCATTGATCCGTCCATCGGACAACCGACTAGCTGCCGGCATCGTCCTCATCCCCAAAAAAGAAACTATCCCTACACCGTTTCGAGCAAAACTGTCTTCCATATCCGTCCACAGCACAGCGATAGCAGAAGAGGGTACGACAGATCATGCACAGTTGCAATCCCTCAGCACTGCCGAGAACCCCACAGGAAGGGCAAGGTGTTCCGCGGTCCGGCTCTTCTATTACCATCTGATCAGTATACGCCTTTTGAGCCGACGACTCTTCAAGAACTTCGAAAGGCGGGGCAAGGGATCAGGGGTTAGGGAAAAGGGGTTAGGGTCACGAGGTGAGATTTGATCGCTAACAGTAGGGTCTCATTCAATATTCAGGATCGTCAGGGCGGGGATAAACCCCGCCCCTACGTAACTGCCGCAGGGGTTGCGTTTATCCCCTCCCGGCCCCTAATCCCTAATCCCTGAATCCTAATCCCTTGATCCTCAGCGAGTTTTGCATGCGCCTCAGCTGACAGCTTCCTGGTTGACACCCGGGCCTTCCGGAAATATATTTACCGCCCCTTGGCGGTGTAGCTCAGGGGTAGAGCAGGGGTCTCATAAGCCCTGTGTCGGTAGTTCAAGTCTACCCACCGCCACCATTTTTTCTTTTTCGGCAGTTCATCGCAGCATGACGATCGCATCCTGGTCGGATGGGGATAGCCACCAGTTGCCGCCCAGCCGAAAACGGGCGGGAACGGGGACCCGCCCCTACAGATGTCGACGAAGCCGAGCTAAAGTGGCCTCATGGAGCTTGAGGCTTTCGTTCGCCATTTTCGAGCCGCATTTCCAGACCTGGAGGGCTCGTCCGTCGTGGTCGCCCTGTCCGGCGGCGCCGATTCGACCGCCCTGCTCCATCTGCTTCACCGAGCAGAACTCGGGCTGACCCTCCATGCCGTCCACGTTCACCACGGCGCCCGGGGAATCGAGGCCGACGAGGATGCACAGTTCTGCCTCGCACTTTGCCGAACACTGGGCATTGCTTTCACCCAGGTCCGTCTGACTGACACCGGCCCATCAGGCCAAGGGCGGGAAGCCACCTGGAGAACACAGCGTTACGCCGCGCTGAGATGCGCCGCCTCCGATGTGGACGCAACCGCCATCGCCACAGCCCACCACCAGGATGACGTTGCCGAAGGCGTTTTCCTTCAACTCCTCCGAGGCGCGGGGCCCCGTGCGATGGCGGGCATTCACGCTCGAAATCGAGACATCATCCGACCACTGCTTCCATTTTCCGGCCTTCAGCTCCGGAAATGGCTCCTCCGACAGGGTTTTGAGTGGCGTGAGGATTCGTCGAACCAGAGCCCTGACCACCTGCGGAATCGGGTTCGCAACGAGGTTTTGCCCCTGCTCGAGAGCATCGAACCTTCGATCCGAAACCACCTGATTCACTTGGCACACGCCTTGGCCGACGATGAGCGCTGCATGGCACAGGATCTCGAGGGCCGAGATCTCTGGATCGATCCGTGGCACCCGGACGGAGGCATCCCGCTTGACGCAATCGCTCGACTTCCACGAGCACTGCAGGTCCGATGGCTTCATACACAAGTCGCCCGAGTGGGGTTGCCTGGAGCCACCCGCCGGCAGGGTGAACTGCTGCTTGAGGTTCTTTCGGGCTCATCCACGGCCCTGGCTCTGGCTGACCGTTGGGTCCTGAGGCGCGCAGCGGGGCATCTTTGGCTCGAGCCTGGACGGGCTGTTGAGGCCTACTCGATCGACCTCGCGTCCGGCGAGGTGGAGCTTCCCATTCCCGGATGGCACATCACCCTCCGCGATTCGGCCCCAGGCGACGCGCCAAGCCTGTGGGCCCTCCCCATCTCAGCGCAGGACCCGCTCTCCGTCCGCTGTCTCCGGCCCGAGGATCGCTTCGATGATGGACGGCGTCCGGCGGCGATCCTTCGGGCATTCCTGCCTCGCCATCTCCGTCGCATTTGGCCCATCCTCTTTGGCGGTGATAAACTGTTATGGATTCCGGGTGTAGCGGCCGACACCATCGCGGTGGACGGACCACGAATCGTGGAGGTGACGCGCAGATGAGCGACCTACGAGTCGTCTATGACAGTGACCAAATCCAGAAGCGTATCGGTGAGATTGCCACCGTGATCGCCAAGGATTACACTGACCAGCCTCTGGTTCTGGTGGGAATCCTCAAGGGATCTGCCTTTTTTCTTGCAGACCTGGCCCGCCATTTCCCCCGACCAGTGGATTTCGAGTTCGTCGACGTTGCCCAGAGCCCCGGCGAACGCGGAGAAGTCGTTCAACTGACCTATGCGACCCAGGTCAATGTCAGGGACCGACACGTCCTGGTGCTCAAGGATGTCGTTCACTCAGGCATCACCGAAAATTACCTGATCACTCACCTGAGCCAGCAACATCCTCGATCGATCGAAGTCGTGGCTTTTGTCGACAGGCCGCAGCTGCGGCGGGTCAACCTTGCGGCCAAGTACTCGATCTTCACTGATTTGCCCGACGGGTTCCTCGTCGGCTACGGTCTCGGCCCGGGTCAAGACCATTACACGAACCGCCCTGACCTTTGTGTACTCGAGGAGGAGTGACCCCGCATCAATGGGGAACAAAGCCAACGATCACATTGTTATTGATAAACCGGGGCACGACAGCACATTCGGCGGAGCCGCCAACTCTTGACAATCGACAAGACCGGCCCGTGCAACAGCCTGACCGGCGCTCGCAGACAAATCTTCGAGCCTGAGGAGAGATCGACGTGAATCAAACCGTTCGAACCGTTCTGATGTGGGCCGTCATTCTGGTCGGAGTTTTACTGATCCTCCAGGTTCTTCGCGGCGTTTCAGACACATCTCAAGAAATCGCCTTTTCCGATCTTCTGGATCGGGTGGCTGCTGGTGAGGTCAGGCAAGTCCTGATTAAGGGGGAAGAGATCTTCATCAGTACCCAGTCGGACGAAGCCGACCCGACCAAGCCGCGGTACGACCATTTCACCTATAACCCCGGATATGACGACCTGATCGAGAAACTCCGGGACGGCCACGTCGTCATAGAGGTTGAGAAACCGTCAGACGGCAGGCTCCTGACGGCGCTCTTCTCGTGGGCCCCGCTGCTGATCCTCGTTGGTCTGTGGTTCGTTTTCTTCCGCCAGATGCAGGCCGGCGGCACCAAGGCTATGTCCTTCGGCAAGTCCAAGGCCAAGCTCCTCAATCCCGACCAGAAAAAGGTTACCTTCGCCGATGTGGCAGGGGTGAACGAAGCCAAGGAAGAACTCGAAGAGATCATCGACTTCCTCAAAGACCCGAAGAAATTCCAACGCCTCGGCGGGAAGATCCCCAAGGGTGTCCTGCTGATGGGCGCTCCGGGAACGGGTAAGACCTTGCTGGCCAAGGCCGTCGCCGGCGAAGCCGATGTGCCCTTCTTTTCGATCTCGGGCTCTGATTTCGTTGAAATGTTCGTCGGGGTCGGCGCCTCCCGCGTCAGGGACCTCTTCGAGCAGGGGAAAAAGAACGCACCGTGCATCATCTTCATCGATGAAATCGATGCCGTCGGCCGGCACCGTGGCGCCGGGCTGGGGGGCGGTCACGACGAGCGCGAGCAGACCCTCAACCAGCTCCTGGTCGAGATGGACGGATTTGAGTCCAACGAGGGCGTGATCCTGATATCTGCAACCAATCGGCCCGACGTCCTCGACCCGGCGCTCCTGAGGCCAGGCCGTTTCGATCGACGCATCGTCGTCAATTCTCCGGACGTGCTGGGACGCCTGGGCATCCTCGAGGTCCATACCAAGGAGATTCCCCTCTCTGCCGATGTGGATCTGTCAGTCGTCGCTCGCTCAACACCTGGGTTTTCCGGCGCCGATCTGGCCAGTCTGGTCAACGAGGCGGCCCTCCGTGCTGCCAGACTCAACAAAATGAAAGTCGACATGACCGAGATGGAGTTCGCAAAAGACAAGGTCATGATGGGCTCGGAACGTCGTTCTCTCGTCATGTCCGAGGAGGAGAAACTCAACACCGCCTATCACGAGGCGGGTCATGCCATTGTCGCCGTCCTCGAACCCCACGCCGATCCGCTGCACAAGGTGACGATCATCCCTCGCGGCATGGCTCTCGGCCTCACGATGCAGCTCCCCGAAGGCGACCGCTACACACGCACTCGTGCCCATCTCGAAGCACGGCTCAAGGTAATGATGGGCGGACGCATAGCCGAAGAAATCAGATTTGGCTCCGATCAGATGACAACCGGCGCCGGCAATGATCTCGAAACCGCGACCGAACTCGCGCGCAAGATGGTTTGCGAGTGGGGCATGAGCACCGGCATGGGACCCCTGACCTTCGGCAAACAGGACGAGAACATCTTTCTCGGCAAGGAATTTTCCCGGCATCAGGACTATTCCGAAGCAACAGCCCTCAAGATAGACCATGAGATCCGTCGCTTCATCGAAAGCGCGTATACGGCCTCCCGGGAGACTCTCGAAAAGCAAAGGGATGCACTTGACGCCGTTGCCAAAGCCCTTCTCGAGCGAGAGGTCCTGGACGGAAAAGATATCTTCGAACTGATCGAGGAACACTCGGATATCGACGTGCAGGCCTTTAAACCAAAGAGTGCCGACGCGCCCGAGGAGGTGCAGACGACGTGATCCCAGCCACCGTGCCGGTTGCCGTCTCCGACGTCCGCGGTTCGAAGCTGCGGGCTCTGTGG
>JAUWTC010000100.1 GCA_030609785.1 Holophagae bacterium | reverse complement strand
CGAATCCGGACTACTATCAGACCTGGATGGGTGTGAAGTACCAGGCCTTCGGCCAGTTCTCCGCCGCCATCGACGGTGCGCTGATGGCCAACTACAACTGCTTCGAGGGTCAAGTCCTGCCGAACCTCGGCATCGCCTATGACTACGTCGACGAGTTTGGCTTCACCCCGTAAGTCTTTCAACCTTGTGTTGATCAGAGGCGGCCTTCGGGCCGCCTCTTTTTTTATTGAACCACCACCTACTCGGCGAAGCCGGAATGAAAAAGCGGCCAAACAAGAAGGCGATGGAACCGCAAAGGCGCAAAGACCGCAAAGGGAACGCAAAGAAGGTATTAAAATTGAAACCCTTAGTGCTCTTTGCGACAACCGGTTCAAAACTAGACCAATGGGTTCATCGGTGGCCTTTCCCCTCCCGAGAATTTTTCGAGTGGCGCCATGATCTAAATACTGTCTTAAATACCTTCCTCTGAATCCTTTCTGTGGCTCTCTCCCTCCCTTTGTGATGCTGCCCTCGGATCGTGCAAACGCCCGCTGAGACCTGAGAGCTGAGAGCTGACAGCTCATAGCGTGATCACCGTCACATCCGGCCCAGTTCGTCATAAATGGTTGATTCTTCGTCGTCTATCAAACCACCCGAGTATTGACATGGTGTGTCATGGTCCATATAGTGGCGTTTGGAGGTGAGCATGAAACCAGCTTCACCCTTTTCTTTCGCCCGATGGGGCGCCCTATTGACCCTTCTGACAATCCTGGTGATCCCCGCCCAACCGGCGGGCGCCCAGTACTGCATGGAATACGATCCACCGGACCCGTTCGACACCTCGGACGACTGCCGGGCGCAGCCGAGTAACGACCGGACCTTTCTCCCGGTGTTGCGGGAATGGAACGGGTCGGACTTTCTCTTCCATTCTCGTGGTAACGAACTTGAGGTTTTTACCCTGAGCAATCCCGAAAATCCGGTAAGTGTCTCAAAAAGTACCTTCAGAGTCGGGAACTCGGGGGATGCGGACTACGAATTGTACAAATGGGGTTCCTGCGACGACTGCCGGTACGGGTACAGCGTTCATACGCTGGCGAGCGTCTTTTTTGACCTTGGTGGCGCCGCGAGCCCTGCCTTCGTCGATTATGACAAATTTTACGAATACGCGGATCTTGCCGGGGGCCTGACCTTTAAACACGACGGCACTCAGTATCTGATCCAGAATAAAATCGGTAACGGAGTCTGCGGGCTGACATCCGGTCTGTTTATTTTCGACGGAACGGACGCTGACGCCCTTCCCTTTGTGGATTGCGTCTACAAGCCCAATGACGTCATTTTTCAGGTCGCGGGGGGGTTATACCTCCAGGACAGCCGATATAACGGCGGTGACGCCTACCTGTGGCTGTCGGACACCAGCAAGATCTTTATCTACAAGATCGTGAAACCCGGCGGACCCACAAGTCTCCAGTTGCAGTTCGTCAAGGAATTTGACTGGGGGAACTACGCCGGCGGCGGCATCGGCGGTTTTGCGGTGGATTTCGACAAGGGTCTGGCCGTGACCACGACCTACGGCCATGGCCTCAAGGTCTGGCAGGTGACCGACCTTGGTAATCCTCAACTCAAGGCGACCCGATCCGACGTCCTGGCCAACTGGTTGACGCTTGGTGACGGGGTGGTCGTGGCCGGCGCCTACGGCGACGAAAACCCACTGTTTTCCTTCGATCTCAGTGTTCTCAGCAATCCGACGCCGTTGGACCAGGAATACTGGGATTTTAGTCACCCGTGGAACGATCTCGAATGCTGGGCAGGCAACCTCGGTGGTACCTTCACCCGGGATGGGGACTACTTGTTCCTCTCTCGTTCGGCGATGATGCAGCGTCATGACTTCCGGAATTGCGGTGGTCCCCAGGCGCCGACGGCTCGGGCGACCCTGGGTCGGTGGAGTAACTCCATTTGCGGCACGTTGGTCGGCGGTGTGTTCCCCGGTGACGAAATCTGTGCCAAGAGCGACTCGAGTGGCGATATTTTGTCGACCGATATCTGGATCACCGATGCCGGCGGGACGACCGTCGCCTCGACCTCCGGAGGCGCCACCGCAGGGCCGCTGCCCTACGCCATTCCTGTCGGTGGTACGGCGGGTGAACCCAGCAGCAAATACACGGCACACGTACTGGTTTCGAACGACGTCGGAGAGACCGAAGATACGGCCTTCACCCTGGTTGACCTGACGCCGGAAGCCACGATCTCTTTTACGCCGGTTGCGCCTTTGACGGACGAGGACCTTCTGTTGACCGGAGAAGGCGAAGGCACCCCCGCCTTGCCTGACGGGAGCGCTGCACTCGACCCTTTTGAGTGGACGGTCACCGACCCCTTGCTTGGGGTGCAGACTTTGTGGGGAGAGAGCCCGACGGCGGTGGCCTTGAGTGAAGCTGGTCTCTATCAGATCGAGCTGACGGTCTACTATCGGCACGGCGCCGCGGCGCCATATACAGCCACCAAAGACCTGAATCTCGAGATCTCGTCGGTTGCGGCAGCGTTTGTCGTGACGCCGAGCAATCCGGTCAACACGGCCGACGTCGTGCTCAACGGATCTCAATCCAGATGGTCCGCAGGTGTGACGCCGACCTGGACGTGGGACTATCGGCAGACGGGTGCCATGTGGCAGCCGTTGACCTTCTGCAATGGCCAAATCTGTACCATTCCAGGGTCGGATACCACTCAGTTTTTCACGCCCGGAACCTACGATTTCCGCCTGACCCTGTCCAACGACCCGGATGTTTCGGTCGCTGAGGTCAACAACATCACCGTCGCAGACGGTACGGTCAATCTCGATTTCACCTGGAACCCGTCGAATCCCGAGATCGGTCAGGATGTTGGTTTCCACGTCGAGGGAACGACCGAGGTGGACTCGGTCACCTGGAGTTTCGGTGGCGCCAGCTGTGAGGGTACGATCCCCATAAACTGGACCTGCATTCCGTCCATGGTCGACTGCCTGAGTGTGCCCTACGCCTATAACTCGGCGGGCGACAAGAGCGTTTCGATGTCTGCCGTCATTGACGGCCAGAACTTCGGACCGGTCAGCCACGTCGTTACCGTTGCCAACACCGGCAGTTGTGGTGGCGGCGGCGGTGGCGGCGGCGGTGGCGGTGGCGGTGGCGGAGGTGGTTGCACCTACATTGTCTCCCCGACCTCGAGGACGATACCTGCCACCGGCGGGAGCGACTACGCCATTTCGGTCAGCACTCAGAGCGGATGTGCCTGGTCCGTCAGCGAAAACGCCGGCTGGATCACGGTGACTTCAGGTTCCGGCGGCACGAGTTCGGGATTTGTGCTGTATAACGTCGCCGTCAATGGCGGCTCGACTCGTTCAGCCGTGATTACCGTCGCCGGAAAAAGCCACACCGTCATTCAGTCCGAGCCGATTCCGGTCGACTTCACGTGGACGCCGACCAAGCCCGACATCGGTGAAGAAGTAATCTTCAGCGTCACCGACAGTCGAGTGACGCCGATCAGGTGGGAGCTTGACGGGTCGCATTGCGACGGTTCGTCGGCGGTGATCGACTGTACTGCCGCGCCGTCAGCCTGCCGCTCCATTCCGTGGGAATACGCACAGGCCGGTTGGAAGGCCGTACGGTTCGTTGCCCAGGAGGGGGAGAAGACCCGCGGAATTCAGGTCGCCAATGCCGGAGAGTGCTGTTTCAAGGATGGGCCTCCGACTGCCGCATTTACCATGACGCCGAACCCGGTGTATACCCGGGATGAGGTGGTCTTCGCTGACGCCTCCACGAAATCTGAGGGAATCGATCCATCCAAGACAACGGCGCTCGACTTTACCTGGGATCCGATCGAGCCGGCCATCGGAGAGTTGGTCACCTTTACCATCACCGGGGTAGGATCGGTCGATTCAGCTGAGTGGGACATGGGCTCTGCGGGTTGCGACGATTACCAGCAGATCAGTACCTGCAATCCCGGTGGCTTGATCGACTGTTTGTCCTGGACGTACGAATTCGCGTCCGCCGGCGCCAAGACCGTTGAGTTGACGATTAACGGCGGCCAGAGCCCGGTGTCGCAGACGATCACGATTCAGGACGAAGGATCGTGTGGCGGTGGCGGTGGCGGTGGTTGCAGCTACTCCATCACGCCCTCTTCGAGGACGTTCAGCCAGAATGGTGGCAACGGGACAATTACCGTGTCGACGACCGCAAGTTGCTCGTGGACTGCGAGCGAGAGTTCCTCATGGATATCGATTACCGGCGGATCGTCCGGGACCGGCAGCGGGACGGTTTCTTATTCGGTCGAGCCGAATACCAGCGCCTTCCGGACGGCGATCATCGTTGCGGCGGGCAAGAGCCACACCGTTCGTCAGGACGCCTGGGAGGGACCGCAGGATACCGAGGCGACCGCTTGGGACTGGACAGTCAGTCTTGCCGGGACGACGATCGTCACGTCGGATCAGCCGACCTTCACATACTCGTTTGAAGAGCCGGGTCTCTACGACGTTCGATACGAGGTTTCGAACTGCGAAGGCAGCGACGTAGAGTTCGGTCAACTGCTGGTCGAACAAGCGCCGGTCATCATACCGGAGGCCTTCCTCGTGCCCTCAGCGGTACACACACCTGGTCTCAACGACACCAGTTGGCGAACGGATCTGAGGATGTTCAATCCGGACATTGTTCCAGTGGAGATGGACATCGAATACCAACCGGAGAATACGGACAACGCAGCAGCTGTAGGTCACGGCATCTTGATCCAGGTGCCGGCCGGTGGGACCCGAGCCTATGAGGATATCCTTCAGGTGATCCCCGGGATCATTGTGGATGATAACGGGTCGTTTAGTGGAGCCTTGAACATCACCTACACGAACGGCGGCGACGAGGAAGTGCCGCCCCTGATCGTGTCTCGGACCTACAACGACACGCCCGATGGGACCTTTGGTCAGTACGTTCCTGCGGTGCCTGTGTTGCCGGCGGAAGACAATCGTCTGTTCCTGACCGGTCTGGTCCACAACCTCTACTACCGGACCAACATCCGATTGGCCAACATGAGTGATGAGAGCGTTGTCGCAACAATCACCGTGGTGGACCAGCATGGAGATGTTCTTGGCGACCCGATTTATCCGACGGTGCAGCCGCGGAGTACAACCCAGGTCAATGCTGTCGCCGAGGCGGCGGGGATCTCGACCTTTGTGGATATTTTTTCGGTCCAGGTCGATACCGGCAGTCCGGCGGTTTCCGCCTGGGCGTCGGTCGTCGACAACCAGAATGGAGATCCGGTGCTCTACTCGTCGATGGTCACCGACGAAGACGACATCAAGCTGTGGGTACCGGGCCTGGCGCGTCTTACTGGTGCCAATGACAGCGAATGGCGCTCGGACGTCACTTTCTTTAACCCTAGCTCTGAGAACATCAGTTTCGATGTGACGTTCGTCCCCTCAGAGGATCTCGGCATTTTGCCGTACTTGAAGATCCGTGGCCTCCAGCCGGGGGTGGCCCTGGGTTACCTCGATATCCTCGGGAACTCGATGCTCCCGGCAGGGGTTGAGAGCAAGGGGTACTTTGTGATCGAGACCTTCGGCGATACCGGGTTGCCCCAGGTTGCCGCTCGAACCTACAACTTCGATGTTTCCGGTGGGACTTTCGGACAAAACCTGTTCGTATTCCGAGAATCTCACCTCGTTGATGAGGGTGCTCGGAGTTTCGTGCCGGGCGTCGCCGTGTCGGCGACAAATAGTGATGGGTTCCGTACAAATATCGGTGTGTTCAATTCCGACAATAGTGAATGGGCCCAGATCAGGCTGACGGTCCTCGACGAGGGCGGTGAGGTTGCCGGCGAGGTAACTGAACTTTGGTTGGCGCCCGGGGAGTTCAAACAGTTCAATCTTGCCGATCGAGTCGACCTGCCGGCGATCGACATGGACGCTTCAGTGATCATTGAGGTGCTGTCCGGCGGTCCTGTCGGCGCCTATGCGTCGAACATCGACAACCGAACCCAGGACCCGATTCTGATTCCGGCGGTTCCGGACATTACTCAGATCATGCGATAGTCGGGACGCTTAAACTGTAATCCCATTAACAGACGGGGCGGCTTCGGCCGCCCTCTTTGTTGGTTCTAACCTGGCGGAGCCGGAATCAAGAAATGACTGCACGGCCCCGCCGGGTAGCTCTCAGCCGTCAGCTCTCAGTTGAGGCGCCTGCAAAACTCATGAAATAGCCACAAAAAGGCACAAAAAGGCACGAAACGGGAAGCCAGATAAACTGCTGGGACTGTGTTCTGGAGCGCGGGGCTCCTGCCCCGCATTGTGACGCTCGGCCAATGCAAGCAGCTAAGCTCTCAGATGGCGCTTGCGCCGCCCGGCGGTATGACTGCTTCGCAGGGGACCCATCACTTCTTGGCCCTTTTCCAGTCCCTTGGTCCCTGTGGCGCTTGAAGGGGCCAATACGGTGCGTGCTCCTCTCAGTCTTCATCGAAGGCGCGGACCTTGTCGGGATGCAGGAAGAGGAGCGGGGACGAGTCTTCGACCACCGTTGCACGGATCTTCATGGTGCGGCGGCTGCCGGTGGCCTTCCCGGCCTTATCGAGGCTTTCGACGATGATCGTGGTCGCGAACCGGACTCCCTTTACGCTGGTCGTTTCGGTGACCCGAAAACGCATTCCGGAGTTCTTCACGTTTTTGTTGTTTTCATACCCGGTAACCGGAAGGAATTCAGCACCGAGATAATGATGGTCGTCTTCGGCAACAAAGGCCGTCCACCTCGTATTGACGAACGGGGAGTTGAAGAAGTTGTTGGGGACGTAGAACTCCAGTGGCAGGGCGGGTGTCCCTTCAAAACTGGTCGGGGAAGCCTGACCGGTGAAACCAACACCGCGGAGGGTCAGCGAAAAGGGCAAAAGCGCGGGCATCAACTTCATGTTGACAAATCTGGGTGCGAGGTGGGCAGTTTGGGCTCTATCGTCGAGCTTCCCATCGGTCGTCGCCCAGCCACTGGCATTGTCGCTGACGATGACCACCTTTCCCTGGCCCAATTCAAGGCGTCGTTGATCGGTTGTCGTGTCGTAGTAGAGCGTATAGGCAGTCGTTTGCCGGGTGCCGTCGGGCAGTGAGTCGTCCTCCGTGACCTCGAGCTTCAAGATGCCCAGGGAATCGAAGGCCTGTTGGCTCCCCCAGACTGCTATCGCCTCGTCAGCCAGGACCTTCGAGGTGGTTCCGGCGGTCACCGTCACGGCGCAGGCCGCAATCAATCCAAACGCGAAAAGGGTTTTAAATTTCATTCAATCCTCCGGTCATGAATCCCCTCGTTGGACGAAGGGATCTCAGTATACGCAAGAGTTGTGCCGGGAGCGATGGCCTCAGCCGTTTGCAAAAACCACTGAACAGCCACAAAAAGGCACAAGAGCGATGCCAATTAGCCACCTTGACCTGCCGGATACAATTGATAGATGGCCTTGACGCCGAAAGTCCGCATTGAAGACATCCTCAACCGGGTCGAACTGTACCGCCCGGACCTGGATGAGGATCTTCTTCGGCACGCCTACGTCTTTGCCGCCAACCGCCACCAGGGCCAGGTGCGGCGATCGGGCGAGGCATATTTCGTCCATCCGCTGACGGTTGCATGGATCCTGGCGCAGATGGAATTGGATGAGGTCGCCATCGCGGCCGGTCTGCTCCATGACATCCTGGAGGACACCGAGACGACTGAGGCTGAACTCGAGGCGGAATTCGGGTCCCAGATCAGCCGACTGGTCGCCGCCTTGACCAAGATTTCGGTGTACGAGAGTTCATACACGACGAGAGAAGAGACCGACGCAGAGAACTTTCGGCGTCT